>CALLYA010000017.1 GCA_937875495.1 uncultured Verrucomicrobiota bacterium | reverse complement strand
GTAATGTCCTCTTCTCCGGACAGGATATCCGCGACGGTCAGAACGTCTGGCAGTCGATCGGGGGACAGGAGCTCGGCTCCATTTGGGGACACGGAGCGTACGTCGCCCCGGATTGGTCGGCCGATTGGCTCCACCGCGAGGCCGTGCTGCTGCTCAATACCTGGGCACAACGCGACCACGGTCAGGCATGGTCCGACCTATCCCTGGAGCAACAGGCGGTCCTCAAGGCCCGACTCAAATCACAAATCCGCACCAACACCTACGATCCCGAATCCCGCCAAATCGTCGTCTCCAGTGACCGCGCCGCCGCCTTCCGCATCCTCGGCGATTATTACGGCGCGCTCTTCGGCAATGCCGAGACCTTCCCCGAAGCAAGCCTCGACATCGTCGACGGTGCGATGAATCCCCAGGAGCTGCGTGACGCATACGCCGTCGCGGTCAACACGATCCGCGATCCGGAACGTCAACGGCAGATGAACGCTTTCTTCTTCTGGGCCGCCTGGGCATGCGGTACCGAACGCCCCCAGGCCGCCGCGGGAGCCGCGGATCCCACCTCGACCGCACCGACCCCCGGCGCCATCACCTATACCAATAACTGGCCGCCCGAATCCCTCATCGATAACCGGCCCTCAGGCTCCATCATCCTCTGGTCGGTCATCAGCTTCGTGCTGCTGCTGGCCGGGATCGGCGCACTGGCCTGGTACTACGCCGTCCTCAAACACAAAGGCGAAGAGGACTCCCCCCTGCCCTCCATGGATCCGCTCCTCGGCCTGGAACCGACCCCATCCATGCGGGCGACACTCAAATTTTTCTGGGTCGTTGCCGCGCTCATCGTCGTCCAGGTAGGACTCGGTGCAGTGACGGCACACTACGGTGTCGAGGGCTCCGGCTTCTACGGGTTTCCCCTGGCCGAATGGCTGCCCTATTCCGTAACCCGGACCTGGCACACCCAGCTCGGCATCTTCTGGATCGCAACCGCGTGGCTCGCAACCGGTCTCTTCATGGCGCCCGCCGTGTCGGGGCACGAGCCCAAGTTCCAGCGCGCAGGAGTCAATTTCCTCTTCGTCTGCCTCCTGATCATCGTCGTCGGCTCCATGTTCGGCACGTGGTACGGCACCCGCCAGAAGATGGGCTTCACCATGAACTTCTGGTTCGGTCACCAGGGCTATGAATACGTCGACCTCGGCCGCTTCTGGCAGATCTTCCTCTTCATCGGCCTCTTCCTCTGGCTCGGCCTGATGCTGCGCGGGATGTGGCCGGCCTTCAAAAAACCGGGCGAGCATAAACACCTGCTCGGACTCTTCCTCATCAGCTCCGCCGCCATCGCGCTCTTCTACGGCGCAGGCTTGATGTGGGGTCAACAAACCCATCTGGCCATGGCTGAATACTGGCGCTGGTGGGTGGTGCACCTCTGGGTGGAAGGCTTCTTCGAGGTCTTCGCAACGGTCGTCATCGCCTTCCTCTTCGTGCGCATGGGCCTCCTGCGGACCGTTACAGCGACGGCCGCGGTCCTCTTCGCCACGACCATCTTCTTGTCCGGCGGCATCATCGGCACGTTCCACCACCTCTACTTCAGCGGCACGCCTACCGCGATTCTGGCCCTGGGCTCCGTCTTCAGCGCACTGGAGGTCGTGCCACTCGTCCTGATCGGGTTCGAGGCGTATGAGAACCTCACGCTCAGCCGGGCACGCCCCTGGGTGCACGCCTATCGCTGGCCGATCTATTTCTTCGTCGCCGTCGCATTCTGGAACCTCGTCGGCGCAGGCCTGTTCGGCTTCCTGATCAACCCGCCGATCGCCCTCTATTACATGCAGGGCCTGAACACGACCCCGGTCCACGGACATACCGCCCTCTTCGGGGTGTACGGCATGCTCGGAATCGGACTCATGCTCTTCTGCCTCAAGGGCCTCGCCTCACACTTCCTCTGGCGTACCCGCTGGCTCGCGTTCGCCTTCTGGACCATCAACATCGGGCTCGCACTCATGGTCCTGCTGAGCCTTCTGCCGATCGGGCTGTTGCAGACCAAGGCCAGTGTCGAGCACGGACTCTGGTACGCCCGCAGCGCGGAGTTCCTCCAGACCGATCTGATGGACACCCTACGGTGGCTGCGGATCGTCGGGGACACCATCTTCGCGTTCGGGATCCTCGCCCTCGGCTGGTTCGTGGCAGGCCTGAAATTCGGCTGGTCCATCGAAAGCACCGAGGATGTCACGCTCGAGAAATTTGCGGCCGGTGGCGAGTTCGCCACCGCCGAAGCGGAATGACCACACCACCCACACCCAAAGCACCCAACTCCTAAAGGAGATCAACATCATGAATCAGACAGCGACAGCAGAAGCAACCGTCGGTCAACTTGTGGCAGAAAAACCATCCCGTTCACGGGTCTTCGAAAAACTCGGCATCGACTACTGCTGCGGCGGGAAAATCCCGCTCTCGGAAGCCTGTGCAAAGAAGAACCTCGACCCAGGGACCGTCCTCGCCATGCTCGAAGCCACCGAGGGCGGCGCAGCAAGCGTGCAGGATCAGGATCCCGCAGGCATGACCCTCACCCAGCTCTGCACCCATATCGTGGAGGTCCATCACGACTACCTGCGCGAAGAGCTCCCACGAATCGAGCATCTGGCACAAAAGGTCGCCAAGACGCATGGCGGGAAATGGACCTGGACCGTGGAACTGGCCGAGGTCTTCGGCGGACTCCAGGAGGAGCTCACGCAGCACATGATGAAGGAGGAGCGGGTGCTCTTCCCATCGATCTGTGATCTGGAGGCAGGGCGCACTCCTCGTACCGCCTGCGGAAACCACCTGCACGGGCCGATCTCGGTCATGGAAGACGAGCACGACAGCGCGGGACGCGCGCTCGCACGCATGAGCGAGCTGAGCAACCACTACCAGGCGCCCGAAGGCGCGTGCAACACCTTCCGCGCGCTGCTCGACGCCTTGGCCTTCCTCGAGAAGGACCTGCATCAGCACATCCATAAAGAGAACAACATCCTGTTCCCGAAAGCGATGGAGCGGTTCTGCAGCTGAGCTGAGGCCCGCTCACCGCTCGAGCAACCGGCCGGGCGCGGGTAAGGCACCTTCCAGGAGGTGGACGGCCCGCTTCCCCAGACCCCACGGCAAGGGCCACTCCCAGTCCTCTCCCGCCCCGGCCCCCACAAAAAAAGGCAGGTGCGCACGTTGCCCCGTGCGCCCCTGCCTTCGCTTTTCAGCGGCGGTTCAGACCCGATCGGCCGAACCCGCCGGGGTTGCGACCGCCGCCTGCACAGCGCGGGCGATCTCGAGAAAGGCCTTGGCCGACTCCGACTCCGGCTCCTGAACCACGATCGGAACACCCTTGTCACCCCACGTGCAGATCCCCGCCTCGATCGGGACCTCGCCCAGGAAGCGCACACCCTGACGGTTCGCCTCCTTGCGCGCACCGCCGTTGCCGAAGATCTCGTGCCGGCTGGAGCAGTCCGGGCAGCGGAAATAGCTCATGTTCTCCACGATCCCGAGGACCGGTATCTGCAGGCGCCCGAACATGGCGGATCCCTTCTTCGCATCGATGAGGGCGACGTCCTGCGGCGTACTCACAATCACGGCACCCTCCACCGGGATCGTCTGCGCCAGCGTCAGCTGGGCGTCACCGGTCCCCGGCGGCAGGTCCACTATGAGGAAGTCCAGCGGCGCCCAGTTCACATCCTGCACGAACTGGGTCAAGGTCTTGACGATCATCGGCCCACGCCAGATCACCGGTGTGTCTTCCTCGATCAGGAAGCCCAGGCTCATCAGCTTCACCCCGTGCGCCGGCACCGGCTCCAACCGGTCCCCCAGCACCCGCGGCTTCACCTTCACCCCCATCATCGTCGGAATGCTCGGACCGTAGATATCGGAATCCAAGAGCCCCGTACGAAAGCCCAATTGCGCCAAGGCACAGGCCAGGTTTGTGGCGACGGTGCTCTTGCCGACGCCCCCCTTGCCACTCGCCACCGCGATCACATGCTCCACCCCCGGGATCGCACGCGCCGATCCAATACCGGGCGTTTTGGGGGCGGGCGCTTCCATGACGATTTCCACTCCGCCGACACCCTCGACCGCCGCGACCGCTGCCTCGACCTCGGTCTTGATCTGCTCGGGAATCGAAGGGTCCTGACTGTTGATCGCCAATCGGATACGCACGTCGTTGCCGTCGACCTCAACCTCTTTCACGAGCCCGAAGGAAATGATATTGCGGGAATACCCGGGGTATTTGATCCCCTCGAGGACCTTGGCTATCTGGGACTCACTAATCGACATCGCCTCCACTCCTTACCCATCTTTTCAATGATATCGGCGCGTCCTGCAGAGCACCGGAACCTACAATTGCACCCGCCGGATCGGGGTTGGGTCCGACCGGGGGCGACGTAATTCCCGTATTATCTCACAACTTACGTGGCTTACCAATTCACGGCGGGGCCCTGCCCGACCGAAAAACAATGGTCTCGAGCAGCGCAACTGCGATACAAGAGAGAGATCACCATCCGGCCAACGCCAAACAACCGGGATACACCGACATGAACCGAAGAGAATTCCTCCGACAATCCGCTCTGCTCGGGTCCGCCCTCGCCTTTCATCACCGCATCCCGCTCCTCAAGGCCGCGGAAGGGCGCGGGATCCACCTCGGCCTGGTCACTTACAACCTGGCACGCAGTTGGGATATCGAGACCATCATTCGCCGCTGCACCGCCCATCGGTTTGAACAGGTCGAGCTACGCTCCACGCATGCACACGGGGTCGAACCGAATCTCGATCAGGCAGCGCGGCAAAAGGTCCGTGACCGGTTCGCAGACTCCGCGGTCCAATTGATCAGCCTGGGCTGCGCCTGCGAATTCCACGCCCTCGACCCGGCCGTGGTCCGAAAGAACATCGAGGAAACCCAGGCGTTCATCCGGCTCGCCGCCGCCGTCGGTGCACGCGCGGTCAAGGTCCGCCCCAATGGGCTCCCTAAGGAACGCCCTGTGAGCGACACCCTGAAGCAGATCGGCGCCGCACTGCGCGAGCTGGGCGCCTGGAGCGCCGCCGAAGGCCATGACATCGCGCTCTGGCTGGAGGTCCACGGCTCCGGCACGAGCCATGTCCCCCATATCAAGACCATCATGGAACAGGCCGATCACCCGCTGGTCGGGGTGACCTGGAACTGCAACTCCTCCGACCTCATCGAGGGCTCGTGCAAGGAGAATTGGATGCTCGTCCACCAGTGGGTCCGCTGCCTGCATATCCACGATCTGTGGAACGAGAAGGAATATCCCTGGAAGGAGCTCTTCGGGCTCTTACGCAAAACCGAGTGGTCCGGCAGCGCACTCTGGGAACGTGGCGGTGAGGCGGACAATCCAGACGCACTGATGGCGCAACAGCGCGCCGCCTTCGATACCCTGATGCAGCAGGCCTGACCTCGCTCAGGCTCGACTCGACACGGATCGGGTCAATAGGTGTCCCGGGCCCGCCCCTCTTCCTTGCGGTGCGGGCTCTGCTGCTGCATGCGCACCCGCCCGCATTGCGGACAGATCCATTTGCGCTGCTTGTGATAGCTGCGCTTCATCTCACGCATCTGGATCCCGCACTTCTTACAACGCATCGCCCTTTCCTCACTGGCATCCCGACCGGTTCACAGGGATTTCTCCCCCATTTCACATTCGTTTCATCCTCTCTTCAATCCAGGGGCGCAAGCTGGTTCTTATGAAAACAACCAAATTGCTCCTCTACCCCTGGCTCCTCGGCGTGCTGCTCGCGGCTTCGCCGGCGGTTGCTGAAACCAACGGCGCGCCGGAGGCCGGTCCTCAAACCGGCTGGGCGAATGTGACCCTTCCGATCAGGTCCTGGGAAAAGCTGTGGCGCACGGCCGAACGCAATCTCGAAGCCGAGCGGGCTGACCCAACACCGCCGGTCGCCACAGTCCTGCTCGGGTCCGACCTGGAGCTCGCCCTCGATGCAACAACACCGCAGCTGAAGGCGGTGTTCCGGGTGGAATCGCTCGAGGAGAGTTGGCAAGTCACACCCCTGATCGGCGGTGACCTGCGCCTGATCGAACTGCAGGCCGAGCCACAACACACCCTGATCTGGCAAGATAACAAGTACTGCCTGCTCTCACAGGGCACCGGCGGCCGCGAAGTCACTCTGACCTTCGCGCTTCCGCCGATCTCGACATGGACCGCTGAGAACGGCGTCTGCCTGGCCCCGGCCGCAGGCACATTCCAGCGAATGCGGGTCAGCGGCATTCCCGAAAACCATAAACTGGTGATTCCCGGGATCTCGCCCACCACACAGACGCCGACATCGGCCGTCTTTCACCTCCCGGCCGTCGCGGAGGGCGGCCAATTTCAGTTGAGCCTCGAACGCGATCTACCGGTCCCACCCCCCGTGGCCAGCCAGTGGGACCTCGATTCCGAGTGGATCGTGCAGTACAAGGACGGCCGTATCCATTACCTCGGCAGGATCTACGCCCAGGCGGACGGCGGCTCAGGCCTCTCGATGACGCTCACCCTGCCCGGCGAAGCCCAAGAAATCGCCTACGAGAGCGACGATCTGGCCTATGCCGACCTGGAGCGAACCGCGGATGGCGCACGCACCCTGGACCTGCAATGGCAAACCCGCGACATCCTCGACCGCCGGCTGCAGATAACCTACCAGATCCCGCAATCACCCTTGGCCGCCCAGTGGAGTCTGAAGGCGCCCGGCACCGGTGAACCGACCCAGACGCGCGGCCTCTTCGTCATCCCCACGATCGACGGATTGCGGCTCAGCAGTCCCGACCTGCTCGATTCAACACAATCCCGCCGGTTACCCGAATGGATGCAGGCGCACGTCGGCAATGCGGCCTATGTCAGCATCGAGGCCGCACAGACATGCACCCTGCAAGCCGTCTGGTTGCCCCGGCTGCCAACGGCCCAGGCGGTGATCGACCTGGCCGAATACCAGACACGCCTCGTCCAGGACGGCAGCCTGCTGGTCTCGGCGCAGTTCGCCATCCGCCACCAGCAGCCGATCGCGTGGCGCATTCAACTGCCGCAGATCGACCAGATGCTGGCCTGCACCGTGAACGACACGCCGATCCAACCGGTCCTTGCCGAAAACGGCGAGATCGAGTTCTCCCTGCACGCTCCCGCTTCCGGCATCTCGCGCGTCGGCTTCAGCTATACGGCCCAGACCGAACCGCTCGACCCCGTCTCCGGCAGGATCGCCCTCACACTGCCGAATACCCCCCTCTTTATCGACCGACTGGAGTGGGCCTTGTCGATCCCTGACGACTACGAAACGACCGCGCTCGAGGGCAGCGTCGCGATCGATCGCAGCGGCGGCCCCTCCGCCCCGCCCGCAGGCGCCGATCGCCAGGCGATCCGCATGTTCGATGAACTGGTCCGCGGTGAATTGCCGAGGGTCGAGCTCTACTACCAAAAGCGCGGACTTCAAGACGCCCGCTGAAATCGAACCCAGCAAGCATCGCAACGTTCCAGCATCCCTGTGGCACAAGGAATTTGAGACTATGAATATCAGAAGAATCTTCGCAGTCGGCTTCATATTTGTCTGCACCGCCATCGCCTGGTTTGTCCTCGGTCAGGCGCTGACGCTCCGGACCCAAGCCAGCCATCAAAAGCTCGGAGTGGAGGTCGCCGGAAATTGGGGAACACCCATGGCACAGCGGCACCCGGTGATCTATTACATCGCCCCGACCCATGCGCGCCCGCAACAGAACATCCAGCCCAACCGCAGCGTCATTCGTGTCAAACTCCAATACGACCCCAAAAAGAAAGGCCTGCTCTGGTACCGCACCTATAAAGTCGATTTCGACGCGCAGTACGAGATCATCAATCGCACCCCGATCCGGCAGACCTTCTATATCGACTTTCAACTCCCGGCCGAAGGCGTGCGTTATGACAAATTCTCCCTCACCATCGGGGAAAAGGCGTCCACCCAGACACCGGTCCAGGGCCGGATCACCGAATCGGTCATCCTCGGTCCGGGCGAGGAGGTCCCTCTACATATCACTTACTGGGCGGCGGGGATGGACCGGTGGGACTATCACTTCGGGGAGCAACCGCGGGTGCAGGATTTTCAACTCGCGATGGAGACCGATTTCGACGAGATCAATATCCCTGCCGGGACCGAGTCGCCGACCTCGCGCGAGCAGCTGACCCCTTCGGGCTGGAAGCTCGACTGGACGTACAGCGACGTCATCGGCGCGCGCTCGATCGGGATGGATATGCCGGCCGTGGTCAATCCCGGTCCGGTTGCGACCCGCATCACATTCTTCGCACCGGTTTCTTTGCTCTTCTTCTTTACGGTCCTTCTGATCATGAGCATCGTCCGCGGCGCCGGTCTGCACCCCATGAACTACTTCTTCCTGGCGGCAGGCTGCTTCGCCTTCCAATTGCTGTTCGCCTACCTGGTCGACCTGGTCCCGACCATGGCCGCCTTCAGCATCGCCGCCGTGGTTTCGCTGTTGCTCGTGAACGGCTACTTGGCCGCCGTCGCTGGTTTCCGATT
>CALLYA010000016.1 GCA_937875495.1 uncultured Verrucomicrobiota bacterium | reverse complement strand
AACGTGCGCCTCTGTGTTCTCGGTGACCTCTGTGGCAGGACTTTTCTCACCAGAGGTCGTCCAAAAAGGTCAATGGCGAAGCAAGCTCGGGGATCGATTCCGATTCCGATTCCGACCCCGACGCCGATTCAGACCGAGAGGGTCTGGCTACCCCTAAGCCGTTGGCCCATGACCTTCCCTGCGCGCAACCTGCGCCCGGATCATCTGATCGACCATGTCCTCAAACGAAAATTGAGGCTTCCACCCCAGACATTCCCGCGCCTTCTTCCAGTCGCCCAAAAGGACATGCACCTCCGAGGGACGATAGTGAACAGGGTCGATCGCGACGAGCACCCGGCCGTCCGCGTCGCTTCCCACTTCATTGAGCCCCTCGCCCTTCCAACGAATCTTCACGCCCACTTCCGGATGGGCGAACGAGAGCTCGACGAAGTCACGCACACTGTGGGCCTGACCCGTCGCTAAGACGTAATCCCCAGGCTCCTCCTCCTGCAACATCAGACGCATCCCCTCTACGTAGTCCTGGGCATGCCCCCAATCACGACGCGCTTCCAGATTTCCAAGGCGCAATACCGGCGGTTCGCCCATGCCTCCAGAATTCTTCCAGGCACGGAAACGCACCGCGGCAGCGGCGATCTTCTGAGTCACAAACTCGCTTCCACGCCGGGGGGATTCGTGATTGAACAAGATCCCGTTGCAGGTAAAAAGCCCATACGCCTCACGCATATTCACCGCATGCCAGTACGCCGCCAGCTTGCTCGTACCATACGGCGAGCGAGGGTGAAAACTGTGGTTCTCAGATAGATACTCCTCAGTCAGACCACCAAACATCTCCGAGGTACTCGCCTGGTAGTAGCGTGTGTTCGGACTGTGATGCCGAATCGCCTCCAGGAGGTTGATCACCCCGATATAATTGGTCATCGCCGTGGCGACCGGATTATCAAACGAATAACGTACAAACGATTGCGCGGCCAAGTTGTAGCACTCGTCGATCCGGTACACTGAAAACAGCCGGGCCAATAAGCCCGCGTCCTCCAGCTCCCCCTGCATGATCGTCAGGGCAGGATGGGTCTGAATCTGTTCCAACCGATTCACCCCATCCGCCGATCGCCTTCGGACCAGGCCGATGACATGCTTGTAGTTCTGCTTCTTCAGCAGGTTCTCGGCCAGATAGGAGCCGTCTTGCCCGGTGACACCCGTTATCAACGCGGTCTTCATGATCGTTATCCTCTGCATTTCTCTCGACTCAAAGGGTGCGGGGAAGCGGCCGCGCTCTGCGTCCCACGCATGCCGGCCGAACCCAACCGAAACAGGATGTTGGCCGACAATATTTCACGCGTCAATGAACAGAACCGAACCAAAAGGGTTCTATACGGAAAGCGGTGCCTTCAAACGGAGGTGCTACCGAGATGACTCCGTACGAAGAAATCATTGACGATGATCGCAATTTTCTCCATAAATCCAAGATCTTTCCAGGATTCGGAGTCGGGAATCGGCAGCAACATCGTCTCATGGCGGACAACCCGGTTTGACTCCGGCCCAAACCCTCATCATGATCAGGGAAGTTTCCCTCTAGACGTAAGGATAGGTGCGAAAACCATGAAAAAAACTTCCAAGACTTTTATTGCAGCGGCCGCTGTCGCTCTGACGCTTTCGGTCTCCCTCAGGGCGGCTGAGGTGAACCCTGCACGTTGGCTCGTCGATTTCGAAGATAAGTTCGAAGCCGCCGAACTGAACGAAAATTACAAATGGATCCGTGGGGTTGAAGACGGCTTCAAAGTCGGTGACGGCGCACTCCAGATCAAGGTGCAAAAGGGCACCCTGGAAGGCGACACCAACAGCGCCGGCAACATCCTGTTCTTCAGCCCGGCCGACGGTTTCCAGGCAGCCTACACCACGTTGCTGGATCCCTCCGGAATCGCCGCCGGCCAGGAAGCCGGTCTCGTCCTCTACGGCGATGACGACAACTACGTCAAGGCCGTTGTGACCGAGCGCGATGGCAAAGATGTCATCGTCATCGTCCGCGAGTTTCGTGGGACCGCCAAAGAAGAGGTCGTCATGAACGAGATCCCCGAAGGCCCCATCGAAGTGCGCATGGAGCGGGATATCTTCCGCCTCCACTTCTTTGTCCGGGCTGAGGGCGTCAAAGAGTGGACCGAAGTCGGTCAGGCCCGCGTCGCTGGGAAGCCTCCCCTATGGGCAGGCCTGTACAGCGCTGCCGCCGAAGGCGATGGCAACTTCGTGACCATCAAGAAGATCGTCGCCCTGAAGCCGAAACCGCTCGATCCCAGCGAGATCGAAGTGAGTCCCGTCAGCCTCTGATCCTTACGAGAGCGGGCGATACGAACCCCCCCCATTTCCTCGGAAATGGGGGGTTTTTCTGTCTTCCAAGGCCATCCGTCAATCAAACAGGCAAGCCCATAAACGAAGCGTTTCGGTCACGCCCGAGTTCAATTTCGCAGGTGCGATACAAGGCTTTCCTCACGCGCACGAAGCAGGGCGCACACCTCCTCCGAATCATCACAGCAGCGCAGGTCCTGAAGGAATTCATTGTCTTTCAAAATCCTACTCATTCGAGCCAGAACCTGCAGATGACGCCGATCATCCCGACAGACCAGTAGAAAAAAGAGATCCGTCAATGCACCGTCCTCCGCCCCAAACGGAATGCCCCGAACCGTTCGCACGAAGACCAGCGATTCATCGGTGACTACCCAGTCCAAACGCTTACGAGGATGCGGAATCGCTACGCCCCCATCCAGCGCCGTGGTCACCAAATCCTCCCGCTCCCGGACCGCGGTCAATAGCGAATCAGGGTCTTGAAGACGCTGGGTCCGATCGAGGACGTTTACCAACTCCTCCAAGACGCTGGCGCGGGTCCGGGCGTGCGCATTGAGCTCAACCCCAGCCGGAATCAGCAAGTCCTCCAGTATCGGAACCGATTTACCCCCAATCGGCTTCCCGCCCAGAAAAGCCGGCGCCTTTTCCACACCATGGAGTTCACGACTGGGGAAGTGCGGAATCTGTTCCTCCAACCAATGATCGACCTCCTCACGCAGGAATCGCCAGCTCTCACCCTGCTTCGTCGCGGGCAATTGGCCGGAGCGAACCAATTTCAATACTTCACGTTCCGTCATGGAGAGGTAACTGGCCACCTCATCCAACATCATTGTCGGGGACAGGGTCATCTCGATTCACTCCCAAATCCTTCACCACAAATTGGGTCCCCCGGTGCAATCCCGGCGGATCTCACGTCGAGGGCGGGGCCTGAATAATCCGGGATAGTACGACCGCTTCCCCCACTTCACAAGAACTGCAATCCAGCCTTCCGCTCCCGCCCATCGGCGGGTTATACAACCCTGAACCATCTCTGAAGCCGAGCCGCGATCCCCCCCCGAAACCTGACCTGGTCAATGAGCGCCACCCATCCCATCCCAATCCCCCTGGCCGAATTGTCCGAAATCATACGCCAAGCGGACCGATTTCGCCCCGATTCAGGCATGTTTCTGGTCGGAATCGCTGGCGGCTCATGCAGCGGTAAGACCTTCCTTTGTCGACAATTGGCCGAACGGCTGCCCAAGACACCCACCGTCTTCAGCCTGGATCAGTACTATTGGGGGTCCGCCTGCGCCTTGCTGACCAACTTCGATGAACCGGACGCCCTCGACTGGGCCCTGATCCTGGATCACCTCCGTGCAATGCTCGAAGGTCGCACCATCGATCAGCCGGTCTACGATTTCACTACACACCGCCGGTCCGGGACCAGACCGCTTTCACCAACAACAACCATCCTGGTAGAGGGCCTGTATGCCCTCCACCCTCGCATCCGTCCGTCCTTGCACCTTGCCATCTTCGTGGATTGCCCCATCGATACAGCCTGGCAACGCAGGCGTACACGCGATACCGAGGAACGCGGCCGCTCGCCCGAAGACGTCGATCGCCAGTTCAGGGAGCAGGTGCTCCCGATGTATCTGCAGCACATCGCCCCACAGCAGGCACATGCCGATCTCATCGTCGCCAATCCCTGAGCCCCCCCACGGGCTCGAACGTGGAGGCTGTCCGAAAAGAGGCGCTCCTTCAGGCGTCGCCTCCAGGCAATGATTGCCGATCAGTCCGATCAGTCCGATCAGTCCGATCATCGTCGGGGTCGGAATCGGCGACTCCGATCCTGCTTCGCTATCTAGAGGCCGTCCGAAAAGGTCTTCGGATCCGGATAGGGAGAACTCGCGCAGAGGCGCAGAGGCGCAGAGGGGGAATGGGGAGCGGGGTTGAGATGATTCCTGGAACAGGCTCGGTTGGTTGTTTGGAAACGGAAAATCTAATTAATCTCCCCAAAAGGCAGGGAGTAGAGCATTGATCCTCCCCTCCAAGCCAGCTCGAAAACGCCACTGCGCCTCTGCGCCTCTGCGCCTCTGCGCCTCTGCGCCTCTGCGCGAGGCTCTCCGGATGGGAATGGAGGGGCAGATCCGAAAAGGTCTATGGCGAAGCAAGATCGGGGTCGGGGTCGCTATGGTTTCGGTATCGAAGGGCCGCGAAATGGGATTCGGAAATGAGAAACCGGGTACCGTTGCGGTGCCGACCCAACTCGGCAGGGAAGTTTGAGCGGTACTTAAGGACCAGATGCCCAACCAGGGCAGGGATCCCGATCACGATTTCGATTTCGATCATGACAAGGATTTGACTGATCGGCCACCCCTCGTACTCGCCATATCATCGTGTACGTGTTCGTTTCTGGGCCGAACTCGAGCATGCCTTTTCGGACGGGCTCCGCTCCAGCTGGTCCCGTCGACTCTCGCAATTCATACCCAATGGCCGCCCCTATGACGGCCTTCTCCAAACTCGCAATCCCCTTGGCGTCCTTGGCGTCTTGGCGGTTCCTCTTATGGGGCCGGCCCCTGCCCGATGAACTCGATTCCGTCAGCGGGATGCGTGAAGGCTGGGCTATTCAACCGCCAAGAGCGCCAAGGGGGCGGAGGATGGTACGGTGGGACATGACCTGAGCGGCCCAGGTGCCAACCGGGGCATGGATCACGATTTCGATTTCGATCCCGATTTCGATTTCGATCATGACAAGGATTTGACTGATCGGCCACCCCTCGTACTCGTACTCGCCGTATCATCGTGTACGTGAACGTGTACGTGTACCGCTTCGCTGTGTACGTGTTCGTTTCTGGGCCGAACTCGAGCATGCCTTTTCGGACGGGCGCTATCTAGCGGCCGTCCGAAAAGGTCTTCGGATCCGGATGGGGAGGTATCCCGCAGAGATCGCAGAGGGCGCAGAGGTGTATTGGGAGGGGGGAAAAGGGACCTACATCGGAGCCGTTTTCAACAACTGCCTT
>CALLYA010000015.1 GCA_937875495.1 uncultured Verrucomicrobiota bacterium | reverse complement strand
CACGCCCCGGGACTTCTTCGAGGCTATGCACGTAGAGCGCGGAACCGCCCGCAGGTGCGGTGTGGACAAAGGCGATCCAGGGGACCTTGGCATCGAACAACGGTGGGTTCACCCCCGCATGGGCCAGGTAGATCGGCTCGGAACAGTCGCCCTCCTCCATGGCAATGACCCGTTCGAAGGAGCGATCCGCCAGGTTCATCTCCCAGATTGCACAGGGGTCCCCACGGTTCAATCGCCCGGCAAACACCATTTTCTTGGCGTCAAATGCGATGCATGCCTCTCGGGCATCATCGAAGTCGGCGGTCAGCTCCTCAACGGTTCCGTCACGGTCGCGCAGATAGAGCGCGGAACGGGTGGGTACCGCCGGGGAGGATTCAACCGGCTTGCGAGTGAATACGACCTCCGTGCCCGAGGCACGCGGACTTTCCGGTATTCCCCAAAGGAGAACGCTTCCGGCTAAGGCGCCGATCAAGGATCGAGGCAATTCAAGCCTCCCCAAACAGCCGCGTTCCCCTTGGCGTGTTATAAACCAACCGCGAAGAGCCATATCATTCGGGATCCTCAAACCGCATGCTCCTTCCCTGATCCGCATGCAGCAAAAGGTTTCAGCCGATCCCTCCCGTGTCCCGCTCAGACCGTCTCCTGCAGAGAGGGAATGAAATTATCAGACCCTTAGATAGGAAATTCGAGGGTTTAGGTCAAGCCGTATCGATCACGCAGTCCGGCGGGATGAGCGCGGCCCGCGGCAGGGGGACGAAGGTCGGAGGTCTGCAGGGACTGGAGCTTGGGCGGTAGCGGGGCAGCAGGCGTCTTGCGAACCAACTGTGGCAGCCGAACCACATGTCCCCTCGATTCCGATTGCGACCCCGATTCCGACCCCGATTCCGACCCCGATTGCGACCCCGATTCCGACCCCGATTTCGATTTCGATTTCGATTTCGATTTCGATTTCGATTTCGACCCCGATTTCGATTTCGATTTCGATTTCGATTTCGAGGCCTCGCTGGCTCCATCGGTGGATCCAACTTCCCCAGGGCCTTCTGGGCCGATGACTCATACCCAATTTCACGCCCTGGGACAGACGAGAGTTGACCGCCGGCCCCGTGAAAGGGTATGAGGGGCACAATTGTCTGTGCCCATCCTCGCGCGAACCTCCGGTTCCCTGCCCTGTCGGGCATTGGTCTGGAGGGAGCAACGGGGATTCGGCCCATCAAATCAGGGAGGCCTTCGACCGGCGCAAACACGTCCGGCTGAAATCGTCTCACACACTATGGATCTGATATTCGGACCGGCGATACAGGGCGGTGGGATCCGGGGCAGGGTGAAGGGGGCATCCCTTCGTTCCAGCGGTGCCTCCGTCAACCTGCAGCGCTCGTCTCGAAGCCTTACAAAGGGTGATTATGTCCAATCTTCCAACTGCGGGAATGACCCGGCGGCTGTTTCTGCGCAGAGCAGCGGCTTGTGCCGGAGTTGCGGCAGCCATGCCGAATTTCATTGAATCCTCTGTACTCGGCAATGCGACCAGTGCAGCGGCCAACGATCGCATCACGATGGGAGTCATCGGCCTGGGCGGTCGCGGCCAGCATGTGACCCAGGTCTTCATGAGCAACAAGGATGTTCAGTTTGTCGCTGCGTGCGACGTCCAGAAGTCCTCACGGGAGCGTGGCAAGGCGATCATTGACGAGAAGAACGGCAATTCCGATTGTGCGACGTACATCGACTTCAGGGAGCTCCTTGATCGCAAAGACATCGACGCGGTTCTCATTGCCACCGGCGACAATTGGCATTCACTTGCATCGATCATGGCCGCCCGTGCCGGAAAGGACATGTACTGTGAAAAGCCGATGAGTGTCGCCCTGACCGAGTCGCGTGAAGTCGTCAAGACGATGGCGCGCTACGGACGGGTCTACCAATGCGGAACGCAGCGGCGCAACATCGACAACTTCCGCCTGGCGGCAGGGTTTGTTCATCAGGGAATGCTTGGCAAGTTGCACACCATCCATGCGGAGACATCCGAGGGATTTGTGGACACCTACGACACCGTCCTCGAGGCCGAGCCGGAGCCCCCGCGGGAAGAGATGGCATGGGACCTATGGCTGGGTCCCGCCCTCTGGCGTCCGTACAACCGAAACACCCCCACCCGCGGTTTCTGGAGTGCGCACCAAGATTTCTCGGGCGGGTCCATTACCGAATGGGGAACCCACACGGTCGATCTCTGTCAATGGGCGAACGAATCGGACGACACCCTTCCCCTTGAGTACTGGCCGGAGGGCGATCAGATCCACGCACGTTATGCCAATGGGGTCAAGCTCGTGCTGCGCAGGAGTTTCGGTCAGGGATCCTGCGCTGTGCGGTACGAGGGCGAAGAAGGCTGGGTCGAAACGGACGATTCCGGAAAGGTTGTCGTGGAACCTGCGCACCTGCTGGGAGGCCAGGTCTTCCCAGG
Source organism: uncultured Verrucomicrobiota bacterium (assembly GCA_937875495.1). Classification (GTDB taxonomy): domain Bacteria; phylum Verrucomicrobiota; class CALLYA01; order CALLYA01; family CALLYA01; genus CALLYA01. The sequence goes on along the minus strand of CALLYA010000015.1, from coordinate 2,886 downwards.
CGGATATTCACCTGCCAATCACGTACGCGAGTTCCTCGATTGCGTTCACAGCCGCGGAGTGCCTACCTCCAACGCCGAAGTCGCCCATCGTGCGATCTCTGTTTGCCACGTCGCCAATATCTGTCGGCGCCTGGGCCGGCCGGTGAAGTTCGACCCGACAACGGAACGGTTCGTCAACGATCCCGAGGCCGATCGCTTCTTGTCTCGTGCCTACCGTGAACCTTGGCGTTTGTGAGGACCGAGATTGAACAGAGTCCTTATCACAAAGGTGTCAGATCGATTTCACACAGGAGCAAAGAGACATGAGTGAAGAGCTTCAAGCGATTGAGATATTAGAGGGAAACGCGGATTGGACTGCGAAACAGACGGCCTGCCGCACCTTGCGACTCAAGGGAACGGTTAAAAGCGTCCCTGTCTTGGCAAGGCTGTTGAATGATGCTCAGATGAGCCAATTTGCGCGCTATGCCTTGGAACCGATGCCGTATGAAGCGGCTGGGCAAGCGTTGGTGGCCGCCCTGGCGACGACCTCGGGCAGCGTGAAGGTGGGGATCATCAACTCACTGGGTGTCCGCGCGGAGGCGGGAGCCGTGGCCGAGTTGGAAGCGGCATTGACAGATGCTGACCCTGCCGTGGTTGGTGCAGCCGCAGTGGCCTTGGCCCGCATCGGGACGCGGGAGAGCACCCGTCCGGTCATTCGCCTGGTGCGTGGAGGTCTGCCCGCCGGAACGGGGGCGGACGTGGCAGACGCGCTCCTCACGATCGCGGCGTCCGCAGCCGAGCGCGGTGGCCGGGCGGAAATGACGCGACGCCTGTTGGAGGCTCTACAAGGTGCCGCTTGGCCGAAGCATATTCGTGAAGCCGCCACCGCCGGGCTTCAGCAATTGTAAGGTTGTTACGGGATTGGGATCTGGGATCCCATGACAACATGAATGATGGGTTCTGAGCGGCGCGCGGGCATGCCCGTGCGCCGTGCTCAGGGTCCTACCACCCCGGCGACAGGCTCGTCGGTTCCATCGGCACATCCCGCCCATCGTTCTGGGCGGAAGGACCTCCGTTTCGGAAATGTTCCCCGTTCTCCAGGCATTCCTGGTGCCATGCCTCCAGGAGGGTTGCATAACTCTCCGCACGCGCGCCTTCCTTGGGAAGCAGGTTTGTACGCTCCATCGGATCCCGGTAGAGATCGTAGAACTCGTGGGCACCGTTGGATTTCCAGATAAACTTCGCACCCTCTTCCCGGATCATTCGGAAGCTGCATTCGACCAGCTCCCGCGGGAATCGCCGGTATCGATCTTCGAGGGTGTCTTTGCACGGACAGTGATTCTCCGCGAAGGCGTACACCCTTTGTTTACGGGCGGCCTCATCGAGAGCGTCGATTCCCTGGGCATGCCCCAAAAACCGAAGATCCTTTATCCCGAGTAGCTGCAGGAGGGTCACGGGGATATCGAGCAGCTGAACCTGCTCATGAATCTCTTGATGGGAAAGAAGCTCGGGGCAATGCAGGATCCAGGGGATGCGCAGCAGGGTGTCGTAGATGCAGTGTTCATGGCCGAGCAAACCGTGTTCGCCGAGGTTTTCCCCGTGGTCCGCTGTGATGATGGTCACGAGAGGACGCTTCGGGGTGCGCAGTTGTGCGTGCAACGCGGAGATCCGATCATCGATATAGGCGAGCTGGCCATCGTATCGCGCTCCGAGCAGCCGGCATTCTTCCTTGCTGAATCTCAGTTCGCCCAGGTTAAATCGGATCGGATCCGGATTCAGGGCGTCCATTTTGCATGCATCCAGCCGATTGGCCAAAAAGCGGTATCGCCATTCGGGCGGGGCCGAATAGGGTATATGGGTTTCCATGAGATTGGCGAACACAAACCAGGCTTTGCGATTGTCGACCTGGTCGGTGAAGGCTCGGATGGAACGAAGAAGCTCCGAGCAACCGCTGTCTACGTTCTGAAACAGGTTGCGTGTCAGCCCGCGCGCGATCCGACCCAGGCGTCTACGTTCCGAGAGGTGCCATAGTTCCAGACAATGGTCGAATCCTCGGTCCAGTCCGGCGAAGGAGCCAGCGTGAGGATTGGTACAGAAGGTCCCGGTTATATAGCCGTGATCGCGTAAGACTTCCGGCAGGGTCCGGGCCTGGGAATCGAGAATCGGAGCCTGATTATGGGCACCGTGCTTGGTCGGGAAGAGTCCTGTTAAGAGGGATGCAAGCGCGGGTACAGTGGCGATGGCGGTGGAGATGGTCTGCCGAAACAGAACGCCTTGGTTCGCGAGCTGGTCGAAACCAGGAGTGGTCGGCTTCAAATGGCTCATACAGGAAAAATGGTCTGCTCGTCCCGCATCGATCACGATCATCAGGATATTGGGCAGCTCCATCGCTCTGACTCCTTACGCTGCACAACAAGCCAAGCATGCAGGGTCCAGCCGGAAGTATTCATTTTTTTGGGGGGGCGTGGACCACTTCGGTCCTTCAACAAGTTGTCTGGTGCATCTATTTGGATACAATAATCCGAATTATCTGGGGCGGAAAGGCAACAATCACGCAATCATGCCCCTCGGTCCTTTGCGGTCGATGGATGTCCGGTGTTCAGCTTCCGGGGCGGAACCCGAGAAAAGCGGGATGGCTAGAGGTCGACCGAAAAGGCAGCCGCTTTCCCAAACTGGCCTTCCCATCCGGATCCGGAGAGCCTCCCGCAGAGGGCGCGGTGACGTTTTCGACCTGGCCATGGTGGTGGGTAGGTTCCATGCTCCGCCCTCTGCGATCTCTGCGGGAGTCCTCCCCGTCCGGTTCCGGAGACCTCTCGTGGTGGCCCAATAGGGTTTTCGGACAGGCTCTAGCTAGATCCCGTCCGAAAAGCCCATTGGGGCATAGCTGAAGGCACTGCGGCTCCAGAT
>CALLYA010000014.1 GCA_937875495.1 uncultured Verrucomicrobiota bacterium | reverse complement strand
GAATCGAGGGAATCGAGGGAATCGAGGGAATCGAGGGAATCGAGGGAATCGAGGGGATCGGCGCTGATCTCGGACCTCCGATTATCTTATCTTGCGGGGCCCAAGCCCCTGCGCCACGGCATGCGAAGACATGCCGCGCAAAGTCGTACCGCGTCTTGCGTTTGCCGGATCCATGGCGGATTATATCCCTCGATTCGCGTTGAATACGGTTATTCCGGGTGGGACAAAGCCTCGCCCGAAGAATATTCTCAGGCAGTTCTGAGTCGCGTGTCCCACTCGGTTACGATGGGAGGTACGCAATCACCGTGACGATTGCGGTCCTTTCTTATCCACGCGTCCGGCGGGTTGAGACTTGTATGCTATTGAAAAACCCCGGACGCAGGAATCATATGATACAGACTGTCCTTAGTACACGCGAAGACGCGCCCCAGTTGAGTTCCGCACCGCAACCCTCGACACCCACCTTGACCGGAGCGTTTGCCCAGCTCCTTCCCCAGCTGCAGCGCGCGGTTCAAGTAGCTGGATACACTGTTGCCACGCCGATCCAGGAGCAATGCATCCCCCATATCCTGGCGGGATCCGACCTGCTCGGCTGTGCCCAGACCGGCACCGGCAAATCCGCCGCCTTCATCCTTCCGGTTCAGCAGTTGTTGTCCGGCATGCGTGGTCATCCCCGCCGTGGTGCGCCGCGTTCTCTGATTTTGGCTCCGACCCGCGAGTTGGCCGCTCAGATCGGGGAGAGCATTCGGACTTACGGGCGATACCTGAAACTGAGCCACACGGTGGTTTATGGCGGGGTGAACCAATATCCGCAGGTCAAGGCCCTGAGCCGTGGCGTCGACATCCTGGTCGCGACGCCGGGACGCTTGATCGATCTGATTGAGCAGGGCTACATCCGCCTGGACGACGTGCGGGTCTTTGTCCTGGACGAGGTCGATCGGATGCTGGACATGGGCTTTATCCCGGACGTTAAGCGCATTTTGGAGCAGATCCCGGAGGGACGGCAGACCCTGTTCTTTTCGGCGACCATGGGCGCCAAAGTGCGTGCCTTGGCCGACACGATGGTGCGGGAGAGTGCGGTTCGGGTCTCGATCGCGCCGGAGAAGCCGACCGTTGATCTGATCGACCAGAAGGTCCTTTTTGTGGGTAAGAACCACAAGGACGCCCTCTTGGTCTCGCTTTTGGAGGATCCGAAGATCCACAGGGTGTTGATCTTCACACAGATGAAGCATGCAGCCAATCGGGTGACCGAGAAGCTGATGCAGGCGGGCATCCAAGGGACCGCGATCCACGGCGGCAAGAGCCAGGCTGCGCGCTCCCGCGCCCTGAGCGGCTTCCGGCAAGGTCGGTATCGGGTGTTGGTGGCCACTGATGTCGCCGCGCGCGGACTCGATGTCGACAACGTGACGCACGTCATCAACTACGATCTTCCGGTCGAGGCCGAGACGTACGTGCACCGAATCGGGCGCACAGCACGTGCAGGCGCACGCGGTGACGCGATCTCGTTCTGTTGCGCGGAAGACCGCGCCTATTTGCGCAGCATCGAGAACCTGCTTGGCCAGCCGGTTCCGGCGGAGCTGGAACACGCGTATCACAGTGAAGACGCGAAGCGTTCGACCATGTCGGCCCCGGACAACTTCGGGCGGGGGCAAAAAGGCGGCCGCAGTTTCGGTCGCAACGGGCGCAGGCCCCAGGGTGGTTCTGCCAAGTTCCGCAGCCGGAATCCCCGCCGCAGCGCACGCTGAGGACGTGGTCGGTATAGGGAAGCATTGAAGAGCCCGGACGGGGTGGTCACACCCCCTCCGGGCTTCTCCTATTGGGATGGGTTCAGGCCTGGTTTTGGATGGCTTGGAGTTCCTGGAGGGACTGCAGGCAGACATTGAGGTCTCTCAACAGGCCATCGGAGATGTCGTAGATCCAACCATGGACGGTGACCGGCTGGCCGCGATTCCAGGCATCCTGAACAATGGTGGTGTTGGCCAGATTAATGACCTGTTCGATCACATTGAGTTCGCAGAGCCGATCGAGCATCTGCTTGCGGTCCTTGATCTGGCCGAGTGCATCTTGGTTGCGCTGATAGATATCGCGAATATGGCGCAGCCAATTGTCCACCAGTCCGTGGGGGCGTTCCTCGATCGATGCGATGACACCGCCGCATCCGTAATGTCCGCACACGATGACGTGTTCGATCTTGAGGAACTCCACTGCATACTGCAGCACGGAGAGGCAGTTCATATCGGTGTGAATGACCAGGTTGGCGACATTGCGATGGACAAAGAGCTCACCGGGGGGGAGGCCGACGATTTCATTGGCCGGGACCCGGCTATCCGCGCAACCGATCCAGAGATAGCCGGGGGATTGCTGGGCAACGAGCGATTTGAAAAAGTCGGGGTTCGCGGCCTGGATCCTGGTTGCCCAGTTTCTGTTGTTTTCGAACAACCGCGGCAATTTGCGCATCCGTATACCTCCCATGGTTGTAGCATGCTGAAAGTAATGCCTTTCGGGGACGGAGTAAAAACCCCCAGCTTCCCTCCCCTGTCAATGGGGATTACGTGCGCGGCACGACTTCGCGTGCCGCGGCCCTTGGGCCTC
>CALLYA010000013.1 GCA_937875495.1 uncultured Verrucomicrobiota bacterium | reverse complement strand
ATTAACTCGATTAACTCGATTAACTCGATTAACTCGATTAACTCGATTAACTCGACTTCCTCCCCACCCTTCCAACCTCAGGTCGCACCCCATCCCGCCATGAACAGCAGCGATTACTCCCCGTGCCAGCTCTGCCCACGACAATGCTCGGCCGACCGCTGGGCAGGCACGCCTGGCGTCTGCGGGGAGACCGGTGAACTGCGCATTGCCTCGGTTCAGGCACACATGGGCGAGGAGCCGTTCTTCAGCGGCAGCCGAGGCTCAGGCACCATCTTTTTTGCCGGCTGCCCATGCCACTGCGTCTTCTGTCAGAACTGGCAGATCTCCCGACGCCACGGCCGCGGGGAGGTCGTCTCCGAAGAGGCCTTCTACCGCATCGCACAAACGCTGATTCAACGCGGGGTGCACAACCTGAATTTCGTGACGCCCGATCACTTCTGGCCGCATATCGAAAACCTCTGCCGCCGCCTCCGTGCCGAGGGCGTCGACCTCCCCTTCCTGTTCAACTCCTCCGGCTATCAGCTCCCCGACATAGTGACCCGATACGCCGAATGGATCGATATCTTCCTGCCCGACTTCAAATTCGCCGACCCTCAACTCGCCAAGCGGGTCATGAACGACGAGCGCTACCCCGAGATCGCACTCTCCGCGCTGACCCGCATGATCGAGGCCAAAGGCGTCCTCAGTCCGTTCGACCCGAGCGGCGACACGCTCGCACGCCGCGGCGTGCTGGTGCGCCACCTCGTCCTGCCCGGCAACGTCGAGAACAGCCGACGCGTGCTCGATCTGCTGCGCCTGGAATTCGGCCGCCGACTGCCGATCTCCCTCATGAGCCAGTACACACCCGTTCCCAACGTGCTGCATCAACCGCCGTTCCATCGCAAACTCGCCACCGCCGAATACCAGGCCGTCCTCGACCACGCGCTCGATCTCGGATTCGAGAACATCCTGATCCAACAGCCCGATCCGTCCGGCGCGTTCCTCCCCGATTTCGAACAGAGGGCGCCCTTCCGCGGCAACACCCCCGACACACCCTGAGCCGCGTTCACGCCGGTGAGCGATCGGGCGAACGCCCCTCCGGTTCATGCCCGCGCTTTCCAATAGGTCTTGAGCTGGTCGAGCAAGACCGCGCCCAGCAGGATCCCGCCGGTCACGATGTTCTGATAGAACGGATCCATCTGCCGCAGCGTCATCGCGTTCTGGACCGTGCCCATGATCAGCACGCCCGATATCACACTCACAATGCTGCCCACCCCACCCGTCAGCGAGACGCCGCCCAGGACACAGGCCGAGATCGCACGCAGCTCGAACCCGACACCGGTCCGCGTCGGATGACAGAGCTCCATCTGCGCTGTCGATAGGACCCCGACCAGCGCCGCCATCACGCCCTGGACCACGAAGATCATGATCCGTGTCCGCATCACAGGCACACCGGCCAGGCGCGCCGCCTCCTCGTTTCCACCGATCGCCAACGCATTGCGCCCGTACACCGTCCCATGCAGCAGAACCCCGAATACCACAAAACAGACGATCGTGATCACCACCGGAAACGGCACCCCGGCGACCTGGCCCTGGCCGAGAAAGAGAAAGGCCTCGTCCGATACGTTGACCGATTGCCCGCCACTCGAGATCTGGCCGATGCCGCGAATGATCTGCATCGTCGCCAATGTGGTGATCAGGGCGTTGATCTTGAACTTCGCGATCACGACGCCGTTGACCAGTCCGACCGCCGCGCCCAGTCCCAATCCTGCCGCGATCCCGAGGGCGACACTGCCGGTCGCGTTCAGCGCCAGACCGGTCATCACACCCGCGCATGCCCAGACCGCGCCGACCGAGAGGTCAAAATCACCCGATGCCAGACAGAACAGCATCGAGCAGGCGACGATCCCCAGCCAGCTCACGCTCAGGGCCAGGTTCGACATGTTCTTCAGGGTGAAGAAATAGTCGACCGTCAACGAGCAGAAGAGAAAGACCAGCGCGAAGACCAGCAGCATGCCGAGCTGATCGGCAAGGTCGAATACCCTGTTCGTGGAGTGCAACTTCTGTTTCATGTTTGCTGGATCCCAATTCGTTCAATCGCGCGGAAGCGCAAGCTCCAAGATCGCCTGTTCAGTCGCCTCGGCCCGGGGCATATCCCCGCTGATCCTGCCTTCGTTCATGACGAGAATGCGATCGCAAACCCCCATGACCTCCGGCAGTTCACTCGAGACCATCACCACCCCGACTCCCTGCTCCGCCAGCGAATAAATCAGATTGTAGATCTCACGCTTGGAGCCGACATCAATGCCGCGCGTCGGCTCATCCAGGAGCATCACCTTCACATCGCCGGAGAGCCACCGGGCGAAGATCGCCTTCTGCTGGTTCCCACCGGATAGGTTTCGCATCAGTTGCCGGGGCGACGGAGTCTTGATGCCGAGTGCCGAGATCTGGTGCTGCGCATTGGCATGCTCCCAGGCCGGATTGAGGAAGAAACCCCCGAAGCAGTGCCGACGTCGATTGCTGATGTTCAGGTTCTCGCGCACCGTCGCGGCCGGCAGGATCCCCTCCCGCTTCCGATCCTCCGGACAGAAGGAGATGCCGGCCCGGATCGCGTCGATCGGCTTGCGAATCCGCACCGGCCGGCCCTCGACCCGGACCCCGCCCGCGTCCGCCGCGCGCGCGCCGAACAGAAGCCGGAGCAGCTCGGTCCGACCCGCACCCACCAAACCGAAGATGCCAAGGATCTCACCCCGGCCGACCGCAAACGAAACCGGTGCACGCAGTCCCGGGCCGCTCAGGTCGGAAACCTCCAACAGCGTCGCGCCCAGATCCCGAGCGCGAAAACCGAAGACGTCCTTGAGCTCCCGGCCGACCATCAACGAAACAACCTCCGAAACGCTTGTTTTCGCGGTCTCCAAGGTCGCGACATAATGCCCATCCTTTA
>CALLYA010000012.1 GCA_937875495.1 uncultured Verrucomicrobiota bacterium | reverse complement strand
CCCGTACCCGTACCCGTACCCGTACCCGTACCCGTACCCGTACCCGTACACGTACCCGTACCCGTACACGTACACGTACCCGTACACGTACTCACTCTCCTGACCACGAACCTGGTTCCCTCGTTTCAAGCTCCGGCACACCGTGTAAGCCCACGCCGCGAAGTCTAACGGGAGCCCGTCCGCGAAACGCAGCCGCTTTCCCAGCCTGTCCTCCCCATCCGGAGCCGCAGTCCCTTTCGCTGTGCCCCAATGGCCTTATCGGGCAGCCCCTAACGCGGAGGGGGAAGCAGGCCGGCACCACCCACGGAATCGCAGATATACACCGGCCCACCGGCAAACCCTTGAAGCTCATCGGCCAGCGCCGCCGCCTGATCGGTTGTGACCAGGACCATGCAACAGCCGCCGAGCCCTGCCCCCGCAATCTGGGCACCCAATACTCCGGGGAGGGCAAGCGCACGGTCTACAATCCGATCCACCTGCTCAATACTGCAGGCATAGCCCCCCGGCACCCCGGCAAGAATCGTGCGACCACCCTGCTCATCGGCATCGACCATGCCTCGCTTCCCAATATCCGCACCTTCCGCCCTCGCCTTCTCGCCGGTCCAATGCACTCGGTCACCGTCGTGCGAACAATTCATCCATCGGCCAAAACTTGCCGGATCCCCCGACGCCAGACACTCGATCGCCAGCCGGGCTCGCTGCATCTCCGCAAGACCAAACAGAAAGACCGGACGGATCGGATACCCCGCCGAGGGCGGGTGATGCGAGGTCAGCACCCCCTCCATGGCGGCACGCATCTCTGGATCCAGCAACGATTCCCAATCGTTCCGCCACTCCCGTAGAGTCAAACGGTTGGGTATCTGCGCAAGCGCCGTCATCAGTTCACCCCAGGAGGCATCCAGCACGCGGGGGTCGAAATCCCGGACATACCGTAGGCGCTCCCGCCAGGCAGGCCGCAATAGCCTGAGCATCGCCACCCCCATCGAATAGCAGGCGACCTTCTGATTGAAGGCGTCGCGCGCCCGACCACTCTTGGGCGCTTCCACCCCACTGTGGACCACCAGGAGGGAATGCCCGGGGAAAAACGGCGCAGAAGCGAGCTTCTCAAAGGGGAAAAACCGAAAGTGCGAAACCTGTCCCCGTCGGCTCAGCTTGATGGCCGCATGATCGGCCGAGCCACCCCGAGTACCCACAAACCACTCGCCCTCTCCACAGTAGTCAACTAGTTCGCGCGACTCCACCTTGAGATGGTTCATGCCGATGATCAATTCAGCAAAGGCGACGACCATCGCGGAGGAGGAACTCAGCCCGGCACCGGTCGGGATGTTCCCGCCAACGACGATGTCTGCGCCATGGAGGACACGGTCTCTGAAACGCGACTGAAGACGAAGGGCCGCGGCCCGGGCGTAATGCCCCCAATCCCCCTGCAGCCGAGCGACAAGCTCGGATGTACGCGGCGCCCGGATCGTCTCGAGCCAACTCTCCCACGGCAGCTTCGAGACCAACTCGCCGACCGAGAACGAGCGATCTGGAAAACGGTCACTGTCGACGCTGGCCAACCGGAAGCGGTCGTCCTCACGCGGCCTCGCCACCATCCAGACCTCGCGATTGATGGCCATCACGTTGATCGGTCCGCCCTGGTGGTCGATGTGACGACCCATCAGGTTGATCCTGGCCGGCGATCGTACAACCAACACCTCGCCCGTATCCCCGAATCGATCCCGAAACCGCCCGAGCAGTTCCAGGACTCCCTCGGGTGCCGTCCGCCGACCGTAGATGTCGGAGAATGCCTCGTCCATGCCCGTTCCCCGCGGATCGGTCAAGGCGGTCTCCCACCTGGAAATCGGCGCGGCCCAGGCCGCACGTGCCGCCATCCGCAATTCACACGCACGCTCGGTCTCCCCTCGCACATGCCGTTCGATCTGAAGCAAATCCTGCGGATTGCGATAGGCCATGATCTCACCAGCACGTTCTTGAACCACCTCGACGACACGCGCCTCAGGATAGTGCTCCCTGCATAGACGCAGCAGATCCGTCACGTAGTACTCTCCCTGGACGTTGTCGGAACGAAGCCTCTGAACCAGCCGGAAAAGAATGTCCGCCCGGATCAAATAAACGCTCGCATTGAGCCGCACACCCTCCAACTCGATCGAGCCCGGATCGATCCAACCGGAGCCGAGGGGAATCGCCGCTGCATAGCGGTCCAGCTCAGCCCGCCATTCAGGGTCCGCCCCAGCGCCGGCCCCCGCCTTCCGCGCCCACTCCGCGAGCAGGCGAAGAAATCGAGGCGCGTCATGACCGTTCTGCTCTGCCTCCTGAAAGACCGAAACAAGATCCCCCCCTTTTGAAAGCACCTCACGCACGCGAACAGCCGTGACACGCGCAAGATAGTCAGGCAATTCGAGGATGCAGCCGGGTACGCCGTCCGAATCCCTCAGGACCAGTCCGCCCTCCGCATGGGCCCCGAACCGGGACCGGGGCGTGGTCAATAGGGCGAAGTCCGCCGTCGCCTCAACCTCCAGCAGCCTGCGAACCAACGAGGGCTCCAGGTACTTGTCGCCCGCACAGACCAGGATCGAACCGCCGGCGGAACAGTCCTCGAGCATCTCAGCTCCGATCCGTGCGGCGTCGCCTGTGCCGTTGGGCGGGTCCTGAACCACAAACGCCGTGTTGGGACAATGGGACGAAACGGCATCGACGATGACCCCGGCAGGCCGCCCCACCACCACAACATGTCGGCGAACCCCACAACGCGAGAGGGTTTGGAGCGTCCGAACCACCGCCGGGACACCGCAGACCGGAAAGAGAACCTTCGGCAGGTCGGGGCGGCCCATCCGTGTTCCGCGGCCGGCTGCGAGGACGATCGAGGTGACGGGCATCGGGGAATTCTCCTCTGAATGGTGGTGTGTACAGAACCGGCGCCATCGGCCCGATCCGCCTGAGTGTACGCGTTTACACGCCGCAAACAACCCCGCATGATCCGGATCGCAGCCGTCGCGAATTGTACAGTATCGCGGGAGGAAGTCAGGCACCCAATCCAAACGTTGAATCGTGCCTCGCAGGGGGGCGTCCGATAAGGGAGCCGCTTTCCCAACCTGACCTCCCCATCCGGAACCGGAGAATCTCGCGCAGAGGCGTTATCGACCTGGAATTCAACCGCCAAGTCGCCAAGAGGGAGAGGGAATGCAACCGCCAAGACGCCAAGAACGCCAAGGGGAAGGGAATTCAACCGCCAAGACGCCAAGAACGCCAAGGGGGAAGGGATTAACCGCCAAGACGCGGTTGGGAGGTGACCTGAGCCTTATGGATGTGCGCGAGCGTGGCTGTGGCCCTTGCCTGACCCTCAACCTCGTTGGCCGGTTCCTACCTCATCTTTTCTTTCTTGGCGTCCTTGGCGTCTTGGCGGTTCCTCTTTTGCACCGGCCCTCGGCAGACTCTAAACTTCGTTGGCCGGTTCCGTATCTCATCTTTTCTTTCTTGGCGTCCTTGGCGTCTTGGCGGTTCCTCTTTTGCACCGGCCCTCGGCAGACCCTCAACTTCGGCGGCCGGTTCCTATCTCCTCTTTTCTTTCATGGCGACCTTGGCGTCTTGGCGGTTCGTCTTATGCACCGGCCCTCGGCAGACCCTCAACCTCGTTGGCCGGTTCCGTATCTCATCTTTTCTTTCTTGGC
>CALLYA010000011.1 GCA_937875495.1 uncultured Verrucomicrobiota bacterium | reverse complement strand
GGGAGTATGAGATTCCCGACCATGTATGCTCCACCACCCGGCGCACCCCAGTCCCAAGCTCGATCACTGTCACCCGCTGCGACTCCTCCCGACGGTATTCGTACGGGCGGCCCAAAACATAACCGCGCATCAAAGCAGAGCGCAGGAATCCACGGTCGGGCTTGAGGAAATCCCGGTTGATTCGATCAATCCCAACAAAGCGCAACAGCAAGGTGTAATCCTCGTTCGATGACCTGCGAAAGACCTCGCTGACCATCTCCGACATCGAACGCGCCGCATCCAGGACCCAGTCACCGTCCGTTTTCCGCTCGAAACACAAGACCACGTCGCCGGAAACCCCAAGCTCGTTCAACAGCTCGTACGCAGCAATCACCGCATACAGCTTGATCGTACTGGCAGGCCAGAAATCGTTCGCCTCCGCGCTCGCACCGTAATGATGCCAAGACACCGTAGAGGACGCACCGGACCCCTGAACCACAGCAATCGATGCCCACTTGCGAAGCTCCGGATGGACCGAAGCCAAGATCCCATCCAGCTCAGTCGCTGACACCATTCCCCCTCCCAGCTCGGCAGCGGCCGCGCATCATCCATCAACGCAACGCCGCCCTCCATCGAACGTCCCACATGCCTCAAGCAGACAAGGGTCGGACGCGAGCCAAAGCCCGCCCGAAAAGGCCGCGATCCTTCAGACTCCGCCTCCAGGCAATCGTTGCCGATCAGTCACACCATTGTTCGAAATCGAAATCGAAATCGGGATCGGGATCGGGATCGAAATCGGGATCGAAATCGGGATCGAAATCGGGATCGAAATCGGGATCGGGATCGGGATCGGGATCGAAATCGAAATCGGGATCGAAATGGGGATCGGGATCGAAATCGGGATCGAGTTAATCGAGTTAATCGAGTTAATCGAAGGGAATCCTGCTCTGAAGGACCTAGCCCTCATCCAACGCTCAAACCTTGTGACCGAGTTCGGTCAGCACCCAACCATACGGTTGCGCTACCCGGTTTCTCCTGTCCGAATCCCTTCCCGCACCTGGTTCCCCAGCCCACCGTGCAAGCCCAAGCCGCAAAGTCTAGGCCTACCCGGTAACCATCCAACTCCTCGTGTGCGGAAACGTGTACCGTTTCGTTTCGCTGTGTACTCGTCAGTTTCCAGGCCCGACAGCCCCGTCACCCGCGCCAGAAGCCCATCGTCTTGCGGACCGCCTCGGCATGGCCGCCCACCGGCCACATCTCCATGCCGACAAAGCCGTCAAACCCAGTCTTTCGGATCGCGGCAAAGACGTTGGTGTAGTTGATCTCACCCGTCCCCGGCTCATGCCGCCCCGGATTGTCCGCAACGTGAAAATGCCCGATCTTGTCGATGTTGGCCGTGATATTGGCGATCAAGTTCCCCTCCGAGATCTGCTGATGGTAGATGTCGAACAAGATCTTGACGTTGGAACTGCCAACCTCATCGATAATCTGGAAGGCCTCCTTCGATTGCGAAAGGAAGTAGCCCCGGTGGTTCACCAGGATGTTCAACGGCTCCACCACCAGCGTGATTCCAGCCTCCTCAAGCAGTGGCGCTCCCGCACGTAAGGCTTCGACAATATTGGCTCGCTGGGCGTCCCGGCTGATGTCCTTTCGCTCCTGTCCCACTGTCACCAACAACCGAGTGCAATCCATCTCCTTCGCACGCTGAATTCCGTCCGCCAATCCCTCGACAAACGGACCCTTGCTGTCCGGTGCGACCAACGCACCCCGAGGGTCACACCCGAACGTCGCGAGGGTCAACCCCAACTCGTCCTGTTTGCGCTTCAATGCATCCAGGTCCTTGCCGCCGTACCCCCAAAACTCATAGGCATCCAAGCCTACCGCTTTGACCTTGTCCAAGGCCGCCTCAAACGGCTGAGATCGGAATACCGATTCGATGCATGCCGAGAGTCGAGCGCCCCCGGCCGATGAAGGCGCCTGGGCAAAAACCTTGGGCCGGCCCCATGCCATCGCAGCTGCCCCAGCTGCGGATCCGAGAAAACGACGACGTGTAATCGATCGATTGTTCATCTGCTTCCGCCCTCCCACGGACTCACCGGTCCGTTCCATTTAATTCATGACACAGGACACCGATCCGTTTCTTCAAGCCGCTTCGCCGGACCTCCATGCCCCCTCTCTTTTGCCAGTGTCGCGTCCAAAACGGAAACAGAATCCGTCGATCCATGAGGACTCCCCTCAGAACAGGGCCGTGAAAGCCTTGGGAATGCGAATCGGACGCATGCTGCGCCCATCCGGCCCCACCCGGCAACACACCACCTGCGTCGAACCGGTCACCACTGCCGTGTCCGGATGCAGATGCGGATGCCCATCGCGCTCCTGAACCGTCACCTTGTAGTCGAAGAGGATGCTGGACGCTCGATCGCGCCGGCAGGTCACCTCAATCCGTAGCAGGTCATCAAACAGGGCCGGCAGGTGATACCGCACCTGCGCCTCACGCACGGCAAAGGCAACACCGTCACGGATGAACTCCGGCAGTAGGATCCCCCGGGCACGACACATCTCGTTTCGCGCCATCTCGAAAAAACGCAAATAGTCGCCGTTGTACACGACGCCGCCCGCGTCCGTATCGCCATAGCACACCCGATGCAGCAGACAAAACGTGGTCTGTTCCGATTCCTTCATGATCTTGATCTCGAGGTCCTTGCATAGAAAGGCAGCCAGGCCAAAGCTCTACTGAACCCGGCCCAAATAACGCTCGTACAAACCCATCTTCCGGCGGAAGGTCGAAAGCAATTGGTGCTGGAGCTTCTCCACCGGTGCGTGGTCATCCGTAAAGACCAAGGCATCCGGCGGCGCGGCAATCGGCCGGATCAACCGACGAATCCGCGAGGCGACCTCCGCGAAGAGTGGCGGCGTCCGAGCCTCCATTGTATGCAAGATCTCCGCGAGCGACCGCTCCACCGGAAACGCTGCCACCAGCATGTTGTGGTCCCTGGGAATCCCGTAGATGCTGGGAAACTCCTCGGCCATCGTCGCAAGGATCGGATCGAGCAACGTCCGATCGCCAAGCGGCGCCAGGATGTTCATAATCATCATCCCCTCCGGCGCCAGATGCGCTCGCACCGCCGCAAAGAACTCACGGGTCACCGTGTAGAAAGGCACGTGCGGTCCGTGCTGAAACAGGTCCACCTGGATCACGTCCCAGGCCGCATCCGACTTGGCCAGAAACGGCCGTGCGTCCACCGTGTGAATCGTCAGCTGCGGCCCCGGAACGACATGAAAATACTCGGCGGCCAGCTCCACAACCATGGGGTCGATCTCCACCGCATCGATATGCGCCTCTGGAAATGCCTCCATGTACTGGCGCGCAGTCGTTCCGCCGCCCATGCCCAGGATCAGGATCTCCTTCGGCTGGGCGATCACCGGGAGCGCTCCGAAATAGTCGAAGTACATCCCCGGGGTCAACACCCCCTCCTCGGCCGCGAACGAGGCCAGCCAGATCCCAATCGCCATCTGTAGTCCCCCACGCCCCTCCAGGATCTGGATATCGGAGTAGGCGGATTCATAGGTCGCAACAACCTCCGCCCCCATGGCAGGCGGCGGTACCGCCAGCGCCGCGACCAACGGCAGCACCAACATTGCCCTCCGCGTGCGGGCATGCAACAGGCCCACGACCGGCGGAATCGCCACCAGGATCGACAACAGCGCGTACGTCCACCGCGCACCCAACACCGGAATCGCCCAGAACGGGGTCAGAAAAGTCCCCATCAGGCTGCCCAGCGTCGATAAGGCATAGATCCGGCCGGCCGTCGCTCCGACATTGCCCTCCTGAGCCAAGATCCGAATCACAAACGGTCCCGCCATGCTCAGCAAGACCATCGGCGGCACCATGAGGACGCAAGAACTCAAAAGGGTGCCGGTCACGATCGGTAGGACCTGAAGTCGCTCCAGCATGCGCGGGTAAATCGGCGCCATGATCCAGAACCATGCCGCAGCCGCCAGCATCGCACCATACAGCCGAGCAGGCTCGGGCCATTGGTCCGCCCAACGGCCTCCGAGCCAATAGCCCACCGAAAGAGCCAGCATCACAACCCCGATCTGGCTCCCCTGTACGTAGTTGGAATACCCGAAATAGACGGCCATCAACCGAAAACCGAGCAGTTCCATCCCCATGATCACAAATCCGGAGACGAACAGGGCCACCAAGAGGATTATGCGGGAAATGTTCATCCCGCCATCATAGCCAAGGATCGACCAAAAACCACCCGGAAAGAGGACGAAATGAACCAGCAGCCACCGCGCCCCCCGCGGATGGGGAAGAGAGAGGCGAGGCTTGCCGATCCGTCCGATCCGTCCGAGTGAAGGCCGCACCGCAACAAGGCGGTTGCGCTACCCGGTTTCTCGTGTCCCAATCCCATCCCGCGTCCATTCGATTCCGAGGCCGATACCGACCCCGATTCCACGGTTTCTGCCTTTGCGGCCATCCGCGGATCAAATCTCCGGCCGAAAGCCCCCCATCCATGCCTCGATGACTGAACGTGCAAATCGATTAGGTTCATTATATAGTAGGCGTTTTCCTGAAACCTTTACGGAGAGTTCATCAGCATGGCTTCTGATCCCACGCTTCCCCTGCCCCCTGAGGGTTCGAACGAATCCCTCGAGCAGCATTCCGCTTCTGAGCCCCAGCCGGAAAATGATCTGCAGCAGACCGCGACGGAAGGGACACCTACCGGTTATGACGCTGATCAAATCACCGTCCTGGAAGGACTCGCCGCTGTTCGCAAGCGGCCTGCGATGTACATCGGCGACACCGGCTCGCGGGGACTTCACCACCTGGTTTATGAAGTGGTGGACAACTCCATCGACGAAGCCCTCGCCGGGCACTGCAGCCAGATCAGCGTGACCCTCAATCCCGACGGTAGCCTCAGCGTCGAAGACAACGGTCGCGGAATTCCGGTCAATATGCACAAGACCGAGAAACGTCCCGCCGTGGAGGTTGTACTGACCATGCTCCACGCGGGCGGCAAGTTCGACCATAAATCGTACAAAGTCTCGGGCGGACTCCATGGCGTCGGCGTCTCTTGCGTTAACGCACTGAGCGAGTGGCTGGAAGTTGAGGTGAGCCGTAACGGCCAAATTCACTACCAGCGCTACCAGCGCGGCAAGCCGGAAGCTCCCCTCAAGGTCATCGGTCAAACGGCCACGACCGGGACCAAGGTCACATTCCTGCCCGATGAACTCATCTTCCCCGATATCCATTTCAGCTTCGATATCCTGGCGGGACGACTCCGGGAATTGGCCTTTCTCAACAGGGGCGTGTTCATCGGCCTCCATGACGAGAGCGGGGAGGCCCCACGCACCGAACGCTTTCACTATGAAGGCGGCATCATCGAATTCGTCAACCACCTCAACCGCAACAAAAACCCGCTCCATCCCGAGGTGGTCTACGTCAAGCGGGAGCGCGACGGCATCGAAGCCGAAGTCGCCCTGCAATACAACGACGGCTACAACGAGAACGTCTTCTCCTATGCCAACAACATCAACACGGTCGAGGGCGGTACACACCTGAGCGGTTTTCGCGCAGCCCTCACCCGAACCCTCAATGCCTACGGCCGCAACAACAACCTGATCAAGGACGATAAACTCGGCCTGAAAGGTGAGGACCTGCGCGAGGGGCTCGTCGCCGTGATCAGCGTGAAGGTCCCCGAGCCGCAGTTCGAGGGACAGACCAAGACCAAGCTAGGCAACAGCGATGTCCAAGGCATCGTGGAGTCCATCCTCAACGAGGGCCTTGGTGACTTCCTGGAGGAGAATCCAAGCTCCGCACGGGCCGTCCTGGACAAGGCCCTCACAGCCGCGCGGGCGCGAGAGGCCGCACGCAAGGCACGCGATTTGGCCCGACGTAAAGGGATCCTCGATGGGGCATCCCTCCCCGGTAAACTCGCCGACTGCTCCGAACGCGATCCCTCCCAGTGCGAGCTCTATATCGTGGAGGGCGACTCGGCAGGCGGTTCCGCCAAACAGGGGCGCGACCGCCGGTTTCAGGCGATCCTCCCCATCCGCGGTAAACTCCTCAATGTCGAGAAGGCACGGCTGGACCGGATCCTGAACAACAACGAAATCCGGACCATGATCACCGCCATCGGCGCAGGCATCGGCGAGGACGAGTTCAATATCCAAAAGGCACGCTACCACCGCATCATCATCATGACCGATGCCGATGTCGACGGCTCCCACATCCGGACGCTGCTGCTCACCTTCTTCTTCCGACAAATGCGGCAGCTGATCGATGCCGGCTATATCTATATCGCCCAGCCCCCACTCTACCGGGTCACCCGCAAAAAGCGGGAAGTCTACATCGACAGCGATGCGGAAATGGACCGGCTCCTGCTCGATCTCGGCTCCGAAGGTACCGTCCTCAAGACGGCCGGCGATCGGACGCTCACCCACGAAGAGCTCTCGAGCCTACTCGAACTCCTTCACCAATACGACCATCAGATCGATAGCCTGCGCCGGCGGGGTATCCCCGTTGATCAATTCATTCAGGCCCGACATCCGGAGACAGGTGCCTACCCACTCTTCCAGGTGCGCATCCGAGAAGGGGATGCCGTCCGAACCATCTTTGTCCATGACGCGGAGGCGCTCGCTGAGCTCACTAGCCAGGTGGCCCCAAAGCGAGAGGAGCCCCCGGCAACAACCGGTGATCTCCCCGGCCTGCTGCCGGAGTCGGATACCCCGGGACCTACCGAGGAGAGCAGCGAATTCGAACTTCGCAGAATCGAACTGTTCGAGGCGCCGCATCTGAACCGCCTCGCCCGACGGATTGATGAGCTCTCCCTCTCCCTCCATGCCAACAACGGCGACCCCGTGGCCACCGTGGAAATGGATGGGAAACTGCTGCCCATCCAATCCCCGGAGCAGATCCTGCCCTTCTTCAAGGAGCAGGGCCGCAAGGGGATGAAGATTCAACGCTACAAGGGTCTGGGTGAGATGAATCCCGAACAGCTCTGGGAGACCACCATGGATCCCGATAACCGCCGGATCCTGAAGGTCACCCTCGAGGACGCCGTCAAGGCGGAGGAGATCTTCACAATCCTGATGGGAGACGATGTGGCACCCAGGCGCCAGTTCATCGAAGACAACGCACTCAACGTTCGAAACCTCGATATCTAAAGCCGCCTTCGAGGTGCCCGGCGCTTACCTGCGCCACCCCCTGATCCTTCCCCCATTTCCCCTCGAATTCTTATCGGTACTCAATCATGCAGAGCGAAAACCCCAGAATTGTCCCGGTCAATGTTGAAGATGAGATGCAGCGCGCCTACATCGATTACTCGATGAGCGTCATCATCGGCCGCGCCCTGCCCGACGCACGGGATGGCCTCAAACCGGGTAACCGAAGAATCCTCTACGCCATGCGACAGCTCGGCCTGCTCGCTAACCGCAGCTACACCAAGAGCGCCAAGGTCGTCGGTGAAGTCATCGGTAACTACCATCCCCACGGTGATGGCGCCGCCTATGACACCCTCGTGCGAATGGCACAAAACTTCGCCATGCGCTACCCCTTGGTGAATGGCCAGGGGAACTTCGGCAGCGTCGACGGCGACCCCGCAGCCGCCTACCGATATACCGAATGCAAACTCCAACGGGTCGCCGAGGAACTCCTCGTGGATCTCGACAAGGACACCGTCGACATGGTGCCCAATTTCGATGAGTCGACCGTTGAGCCGACCGTCCTGCCGAGTCGAATCCCTAACCTCCTCGTCAACGGGTCAACCGGTATCGCCGTCGGTATGGCGACCAATATCCCGCCGCATAACCTGCGCGAGGTCGCAGACGGCATCATCCACCTCATCGATTACCCCGATGCCACCATCGATGACCTGATGACCTTCATCAAAGGCCCAGACTTCCCTACCGCCGGGATCATCCAGGGTGTGAACGCCATCCGCCAAACCTACCATACCGGCCGCGGCCTCATACGCGTGCGCGGAAAGGCCGAGATCGAAGAGGCGCCAGGCAACCGGGAACGGATCGTCATCACCGAAATCCCCTATGCCCTGAACAAAACCAGCCTCATCGAGAAGATCGCGGACCTGGTTCGCAACAAAAACATCGACGGCATCACCGATATCCGTGACGAGTCAGACAAAGAAGGGATGCGCATCGTCATCGAACTGCGACGCGATGCCATCCCCAATATCGTCCTGAGCCACCTCTACAAACATACCGCCCTGGAATCGACCTTCGGCGCCATCATGCTCGCCATCGACCATGGCCGGCCCAAGACCCTCAACCTCAAAGAAATCCTCACCTGCTACCTCGACCATCGCAGAGAGGTCATCCTGCGCCGGACCCGGTTCGAGCTCGAAAAGGCCCAGGCAAGAGCCCATATTCTCGAAGGCCTGCGCATCGCCCTCGAAAACCTCGACCTCGTCGTCCGCATCATCCGCGGCGCGCCCGATCGCGAGACCGCTCGTAACGAACTCACCTCGCAACTCGAGCTCTCCGAAACCCAGGCCAACGCCATTCTCGATATGCGGCTCTACCAGTTGACCGGGCTCGAGCGCGATAAGGTCGAGGCCGAGTTCAAAGAACTCATGGACCAAATCGAGTACCTCCGGAGCATCCTGGCAAGCGACCGCATGGTGCACGACCTCATCAAGGCCGATCTGAACGAGATCAAAGAGAAATATGGCGACGACCGCCGGACCCAGATCGAACCGACGATCGATGACATCGCCATCGAAGATCTCATTCCTAACGAGGCCTGCATCATCACCCTGACCAAGGCCGGCTACGTCAAACGCGTGCCCGTCTCCAACTACCGCCTGCAACGGCGGGGCGGCCGCGGCATCAGCGGGTGGGGCGCAAAAGCAGAAGATCAAGTCACCAATACCTTCTCCGCCTCCACACACGATTCGCTCCTCTTCTTCACCAGCTCAGGGAAGGTCTATTGCAAGAAGGTCTACGAAATCCCCGAAGCCGGGAGGACCGCCCGCGGTAAGGCCATCGTCAACCTGCTCGATATGCCGGCCGACGACCGGCTCGCCGCACTCGTCCAGATCCCTGACTTCAACGACCAACAACACCTGGTCATGGCCACCTCCAGGGGATTCGTCAAAAAGACCAATCTCTTCGAATACCGCAACGTCCACCGCGGCGGTATCCTCGGGATCAAGATCCGAGAAGACGATCGCCTGCTGCAGGTCATCCTCTCCTCCGGCAAGGACGAACTCATGCTGACCACCCGGAACGGATTCTCCATCCGATTCCATGAGGAGGACGTCCGGGCTACTGCACGATTCACCCAAGGGGTCTACGGCATCCGCCTCCGAAATGACGACGAGGTCGTCTCCATGGCCGTCGTGGACGAAGCTGCCAGCCTGCTCACCATCTGCGAAAACGGATTCGGTAAACGTACCTCCTTCGCAGAACACCGAATCCAGTCGCGCGGCGGGCTCGGGATCATTACCATCAAGACGACCGAGCGCAACGGGAAGGTCGTCTCCGCACTCACCGTCCAGGACGGCGATCAGGTCATGCTCACCACCGAACAGGGAATGATGGTCCGCATGCCCATCAATGACCAGCTCCGAGTCATCGGCCGCGCCACACAAGGCGTTCGCCTCATCAATCTGCGCGGCGAAGATCATGTGGTCGACGCCAGCTTGATCATCGGCGGCGACGACGAAATCGAAGAGGTCGACGAAGACCCGACCAACCCGACCGAGCCGGTCGAACCCGCCACCCAGGATTCTGAATCCGAGGGCACCGAAGAAGACTCCGAATAATCGCCCTGAGGGCGCGGGCTCCCCACTCCACCCCGGGAGCCCGTGTCCGCCACCGCCCCAATCACACTCGAAATGCCTAAAAAGCCCAATATCCCCACAGCGGTATGCGGCATGCTCCCACCCGCCCTGGAAGCGGAAATACTGGCCGCCAAACTCCCCAAGTTCCGCGCTAAACAGCTCAGCGAATGGGTCTGGGATAAGTTCGCCGGTGCCTATGATGAGATGACCAATCTCCCCAAGGAATTGCGCGTCCTGCTCGCAGAAGAATTGCCGATCACCCCACTCGCCCTCGTCAAGACCACCCAGTCCGGGGACGATACCCGCAAATTCCTCTTCCGCCTCGCCGACGGCAACCTGATCGAAAGCGTCCTGATCTCCGCACCCGGCCGCCTCACCGCCTGCGTATCCTCCCAAGTCGGGTGCGCCCTCGCATGCAGCTTCTGCGCGAGCGGACTCCAAGGGCTGGTCCGCAACCTCGCCCCCAGCGAGATCACCGGTCAGATTCAAATGCTCCAAAGCATTCAAAAGGAACGGATCTCCAATATCGTCTACATGGGCATGGGTGAGCCGTTTGCCAACTTCGACAACGTCCTGGAAAGCGTTGCGATTCTGAACCACTCCAAATGCGCCGGCATCGGAGCCCGCAAGATCACCATCTCCACCAGCGGCCTCGTCCCCGGTATCCTCAAGCTCATCCGCGACCCTCGCCAGGTGCGCCTCTCCATCTCCCTCCACGCAGCCACCGACGAGATCCGAAATCGGATCATGCCGATCAACCAACGCTACCCGATCGCCGAGCTCATGCGGGCCTGCCGCAAATACCAGGCCGATACCGGACGGATGATCACCTTCGAATACATCCTCCTCGATGGTATCACCTGTACCCAAGAACAGGCCGATGCCCTCGCCCGCCTCCTGCGCGGTATCCGGTGCACCGTCAACCTCATCCCCTATAATACCGTCGAAGGCCTCCCCTACCGACGCCCTCCCCTTCCCGCTCAAAAGAGCTTTCTCCATACCCTCATGGATGCACGCGTCCGTGCCACCCTCCGCATGGAAAAAGGCCACGATATCAGCGCCGCCTGCGGTCAGTTGCGCCTCCAAAACCTCGAGTCCCTACCCTCCGACTCCTGACCCGACGCCATTGCAACCATCGGTCATCAATCGTGACAATTTTGGATAGGTCGTAGGCATTCATTGATCATCCATGAATCCATGATGGCCCCGCCTCCACCTGCATAATCAACACAACCGGTACGCCTGACGACGTTCCCCAAAAAAAATGGAGGACGCCCGTGCGGTTGGCATCAAAAATGCCCAATAGCGGCTTCAACTCAGATTCGATGCCCCTTAAACCGCTGATGCCTCAGGAGTGTGCTGTGAAGAATCCATCCGGTTCGTCCTTCCCTATCGCCCCAATGCTCGCCGGTCTCGCCCTTCTCGCTTGCCTGCCAGCGTGCGCTCATGAAGTCGGTACCTCCCTCGATAGCCCCGGCTTCCGCCCCGCTTCGGAACATGCCACGGCCTTCGTCCAGGCACTCCCGTCTGCCAAGATCGCGGTCCTGCCCACCATCCTGCGCACCGCCGAAGGCACCCACTACCTGCCCGAGACCGCTGACCACATCGCCAAGCAACTGCCGGAACGCGGACTCCTCAACACGTTCGCTCTGCATGAAAAACCGGAGATCGGACCACTGGAAGGCCACGTACAATGGGATGTCTTCGTCCATGGCATGGAGCAGATCAGCTCCTTTGCGCGCACACTCAACCATGAGGCGGATTACCTCCTGGCCATCGAGTTCTTGATCACCCAGACCCGCTCAGGCGGACAGGCCATCGGCGGGATCCATTGCTACATCCTCGACGCCCAGGGGCGCAACGCGTTCTCCTTCCTCCTCAATTCCCACCACAAGCCCTTTGTCCAGGCCCGGCTCAACAGCCAAGACCCCTCCCACGCGGCTAGATCCCAACTGCTCGAAAAGGCCACCGATGTCACCCTCCAGTCCCTTTCCGCTCAGCTGGAAGACTCCAATAGGAGGGATGGGGAACAGCAATTGCCCAAGCCGGAGGTCGAGTGGTAGCCAGAGGCTGTCCGAAAAGGCATGTTCCACCGTGCGTTGCCTCCAGGCAATAGTCGCCGATCAGTCCGATCATTGTCTGAATCGGGGTCGGGGTCGGGGTCGGGGTCGAAATCGGGATCGGATTCGATTCCCGTTCTGGTTGGCACCTGGCCCTTTTGTACCGCTCAAACTTTGCTGCCGAGTTGTGTCGGCACCGCAACAATACGGTTGCAATACCCGGTTTCTCTTGTCCGAATCCCATCCCGCGTTCTTTCGATACCGAGACCGATAGCGAGAGCCCGTCCGAAAAGGTAGCCGCATTCTCAACCTAACCTCCCCATCCGGACCCGGAAAGCCTCCCGCAGAGGGCGCGGTGACGTTTTCGA
>CALLYA010000010.1 GCA_937875495.1 uncultured Verrucomicrobiota bacterium | reverse complement strand
GAATCCGTTCCGAAAGGCGACCGGCTTTCGCATCTACCATCCGGGCGGGGATCGCACGGATATCGACAACTGGACACATACCGACTTCATCGAAATCGAGGCTGCACCTGAGGTACGGGAGGTCTTCCTGCTTCTTCGCGCACGCTTCCCCAAGTTCTACGTGATCGGGGGGAGTCAGGGGTTTTGGGTGTCTGGCGACGCAAATGATGTCGGCACAATCATCAGCGAGACCGCTGATCGACAGCAGGACGAGCCCTACCTGGTTCGAAACCCCATCGGACATGACACCATCGCAGTCCCGCACGCGGAACCGGGAGAAGACCCGAGCGAATTGGTCACCCACACAATCCTGGTTAAGATCCCGTTTGAGGACCGTATCGCACTCTCCCTCACCGGTGACCCCCAATACAGCAAAGGTGCCTATCTCGAAGTCTTGAAAGCCTGGCCCTCGATGCATTGTGACGACGAATACGATCCAACCGGCGTCGACTTCGTCCTCTCACCACCCGATTTCATGTGGATCGAAGGCGAGGATATTCAGGATTGCTGTAATCATTCACTCAAATCCGGAATGTGCTTCTCCTGCACACGCAGTGTCGGTGGCGCCAATGTCCGGCTCGACCGCGGAATGGAAGTTTCCTTCAACGCCGGCAAGTCATGGGCAAGCAGCGCACCCGCCAAAATTGTCCTTAAACTCGACTCGCTGGACGGTACGCTCCCGGAGCTGACCCCGGATGTCTGCTATACCGTTCGAAACCCTGGGAATGATGTGCATCGCAGAAATGACGACCGTGCGCTGCTTCAACTGCTTACTGCTGAAGCACTCGTCGATGTTTCCAGCTCGGGCGACGGCAGGACCCTCTATTTCTACCCAATTACCAGCGATATTTACGGAAATCCTCCCCCCGTGTCCCTGGACCCGAGCATCAACCCTTGGCTCGTTCGATGGACCGTCGGGATGGAACCTAGCGGCGATGAAATCGTGCTCACGCGCGCCACGAGCACAAACCCCTTGGGCAGCATCAACGGCTCGTCTGACATTACTACCAAGGCATACCGGTTCAGCTTCGATTCCATCAGCCAGGATTGGACCCTCACCACGGATCCTGGAACCACGCAGGAGCATCGAACCACCCAAATCACCTCCCACAATGGACTCCACCGAACCGTCACCGAGCTCAAGGAATACCCTAATGACCCCACCCTGCCAGGTGTGACCGTCATCGAACGTACTTACCGGTTGTTCCCCTGGGGCGAGGAGCTGGTCAAGGAGGTGCTTGATCCATCGGGTGTCGCCCGAACCACAACATGGGAGTACCACATCAGCGGTACCGGCTTCGGTTCACTCAAAAAGGTCACTTACCCGGATGGTATGTGGGCAGCATACGGCTATTTGCCCGAGGACGGCGGTCGCCTCAGCACCAAAACCACGCCCTGGACTGATGGCCATTTGCACCAGGTCGTCGAGTACGACTATGTCTCACATGTCGGCGCCATCGTGCTGGCCGACGATCAGCGTCCACGCACGATCATAACCCGGATCGGCGGGGTTGCCGTCAACGCCACCATGGTCGAATACGAACCGTACACGAAGACCGAGAAGCGGAGCCCCAATCCACATAACCCAACATGGAATGACCTGGCCAATGAAACCACTGTCTGGACCTATCATTCCCCGCCATTACCGATCGGCGGGAAGGAACAGGTCAAATCCTTCCTCCAGCCAGACGGCCAATTCACCTTTATCGATCTCCAAGAAGGAGCCATCAATTCGTTGGTGAGTAGCTCGCTCTATCCCGGCCTGACCAACGAAACCGGGATTCGCCGTATGACCTTCCAGGGATGCGCACCCACCGATACCTCCAAGGATATCATCCTGTATAAGGACAAGAGTACCGTGGAGGTCACCGTCGAAACATCCAGCGGCCAGGAACTGGTTCGGGAGATTTTCGTCTTCATCGGCTCCAACCGGCATTTCGTCACCGGCACCTTCAACCCCGCAGTCGATAACGCCCTTTTCTCACGCATGGGCTGGATCCGCACCGAGTACGACGCCCTCGGACGTTGGATCGCGAAGACCTACGACGACGGCAGCTCTGAGTCCCAGACTTGGTTCGTAGACGGCAGTTGCTGCAATGGTCGGAATCATGTCGATCGGTTCGGCGTCGAGACCGAATATCGGTACGATACCCATGGCCGGTTGATCTCACAGACGCGCCTGGCAATCCCTCAGATCACCATCGATGGGGTGACCCATCCCGCCATTCCCGCGTTGCACAGGACCTTCGTGTACGATTCCGCCGGCAGGAAGATCGAACAGATCGAGGACGACGGAACGAATCAACTGACAAGCACATGGACCTACAACGGAGCCGGCGAACTCGTCGCCACGACCAACCCGGCAGGCGGAACGACAAATTATCTCTACGGGATCGATCCGTGGGGCCACAGGTATGAGGAACAAATCCAACCCGGCGGCGCGACCATTCGCAAGACGTACTACCTCGACGGCCAAGAGGCATCCGAGACCGGTACCGGCATCATCGATCGATACGTTGAGCACGGCGTCGATCCCGCCACTGGTCGCCTCTTTATGCGGGAAACCCATGGCTATCCCGACTCCGCGGATAGGAAAGTGATCTACCTCGACGCCATGGGCCGGCCGGTCCGTATCGAGAAACCGAGCTTCGGGGGCGGCGCCCCCACCGTCGAGGAGAACCTGTACGACGCCTCCGGGAAACTCGTTCGCGTCTCGAAGAGCGGCTTCCCCGATCAATACTTCACCTATGAACCAATGGGGAATTCGCTCCTGGAAGGATCCGATCTGGACGGCGTCGCCGGGCTTCAGCCCAACTCCAGTCTCGATCAGGTGACGCAACGAGAATGGGGATTCAAACCCTTGACCCAAACCATTGATGGCAAAACGGATGCTGGATGGTTCCTGTACTCCCAGACCTCCGCATTCTTGACCCCCGGTAGCACTACACGCCTTGACCTCGGAAGCAGCTACGCCAGAGTCTCCCTTGCCGGTACCTTCCTGCCCACCTCGCGCAAATTAAAGGCGCGTTCCGTGTCCGCCGCCGAAGGGGTGTTCGATACCACCATTCTCAATCATCCCACCCAAGTCTGGACCTCGGAGCAGATCGATCACATCGATGCAGCACTGTCCGAGCAAACCCTTCTGAGATTGGGCCTCCAACACCGCATGATTGCACAGACAGGGGCCGAAACCCGCGTCGAATACGACGGCCACGGGCGGGAACGTTACCGGATTCAGGTAAACTCTCCTGTTCAGGCCATCACCGAAACCGTGTACGTGGCCGACTCCCCGCTCATAGCAGTCAAGCGAGAAGGTCTCGATGCCGCTCGCACCCCGAACTCCGCCCTGAGCCAGGTCAGCTTTAGCTACGATTCCGCAGGTAGAGTGGCGCAGACCCTCTACCAGGACGGGAGCAGCACGCGTTCCGAGTACGATGCAATGGGTAATAAGCTCCGAGTCTGGGGTGACGCCGCGCAACCCGCAAGCTACCTGTACGACGAATGGGGCCGTATGGTCTCCATGAAAACCTATCGCGGAGGCGCCAATTGGAACGCTGCCGCCTGGGCCCAAATCCCCACAGGCCCCGCCGATGAAACCACCTGGATCTACGACGAGGCAACCGGCCTCCTCATTCAGAAGCTCGACGCCGGGCAAAATGGCTATTCCCTCGACTATTTCCCCAATGGACAGCCCAAAAGTCGGACCTGGGCCCGGGGCGTTTCAGCCTATTTCGACTACTACGGTCCGTACTACGGTGATGCGACGAGCCCCTCCAACACCGGGCTCCTAAAAGCTATGCGCTTTTCCGATGGCACCCCGCAGGAGACCTACAAGTACCTCGCCCGGTCGAAAATGCCGAGTCAGATCACCGACCAGGCCGGTACCCGCACGTTCACCTACGATGCCAGCCATGCCATGCGACTCACCAAGGAGACCATCCTGGCAGGCGGCCTCTTCTCCAAACAGCTCGAGTTGATCCCGAAATACACCACCGACAACCGGAACGGCGGATTGGAGATCCGTCAGAACAGCATCGCATACCCGCCGCTGTTCAAACAGGACTATTCCTATGCCCTGGGTACCGCTAACACCGCACGTATTCAGAAAATGCTATTGAATGGAAACCCAACCACCAGCTTCAACTTCAGCTACCAGAATGGTGGGGCGGGACCGGTCGAGCGTATCGAATTCGGCCTGTTCAGCAGGAACATGACCTACTCAAACTCCATCGAGCGACGCATGTTCCTCACGCAGGTGGACAATCGGATCAACGAAATCACCCGTTCCAAGTTCGCGTACAACTACAATTCACGCTATCAACGCACCAACGTGATTGAAACTGGAGCCGCCGTCCCAACGCCCGGCGCCCATAATCGGTTTGATTACAACACGTACGGCGAACTCACCGAATCCGACCGATTCACAACAACCAATCCAAGCCAGGAGCCTGCACCGGCAATCGCCCGGATCGCCGCCGAATATCGCGCCTACGCCTACGATAACACCGGCAATCGGGACTGGACCGCAAAGCAGTACTCGCCCAGCACAGAAGTGACCGATTACACAGCCAACGCGCTGAATCAATACACAGTCCCCGGCGATGTCACCGCGATCCAGTACGACGCCGACGGTAACCTGATCAAGGAACAGGACGCCTCGCTGGTGTACCAGTACGACGCCCTGAACAGACTCCGCGCGATCGGACCGATCAATCCCACCGCGGGCGATCGTCAACTCACGTTCCATTACGACTACCTCGGCCGCCGGATCGCACGACAGGAACAGGTCTATGTCAACTCTACCACCACCCAATTGGTCAACAGACGGCTCTTTGTCTACGACGGTCGCCGCAACGTCCTGGAACTCAACGGCTCGAACGCAGACTCGCTGATTGCCAAATATTGGTGGGGACCCAATATGCACGGTCAGGTGGACGTCGAGGCCATGCCGGGCACCCTGTATGCCGCTCAACGCACCGATATCGGAACCTCCGACATCATCCTCTATGCCTACGACGGCAACGGCAATGTGACCGATTTGGTCCGGATGTCAGGCCAAACCCCGCTTGCTGCAGGGCAATACCGATATGACCCCTTCGGCAACCCGCTGCCCTCGAGCACGAACTACGGCGCGATAGAGACGAAAAACCAGTTCCGTTTCGCTACTAAATACCTGGAATCAGCAGTCCTCCACGATGATTCCAATAACGCGCTGGACGTCTCGGTCACCCTCTATGACTTCGGCCGCCGATTCTATGACCCGGTCGCCGGCCGATGGTTGAGCCGTGACCCGCTCGAAGAAGCAGGCGGAGCCAATCTTTACTCATACAGCTCCAACGACCCGATCGGTAGAACCGACCCCACAGGGTTGGCCACCCACCTCGCGTTCGTCATAGGGCCTGATGCAATGGAACGATTGAATGAATATTACGTTCTCTCCGGCTGGCCAAGAATGGATCCTGAACTCATCAGGAATATCGAATATGGTGTGAAAAGATATTTCTTTGCAGAAAAATATGTGCGATGTGAAAATGTGCATATTGATATTGTAGCCAATCATCCCTATCGCATGATCGATCGCAAATACCTGTCGGCATTGATTGAAGCCCCAAAATTCCAGGAAGCAGACATCCGCTTCTTGATCTTCACACAAGCAATAATTCCGGAGGGCGGATACGGCATTGTTTTGTTCGACCATCGAGAGTTTAGCGGGGGTATGTTTTGGATCGGTGCGAGATCCAGATTTCTTGGCTTGCCAGCTAACCTTCTGGATTTCGTAAAATTGAATGAGATTGTAGCATCTGACTTTTTTGAGAGTGATTGCTGCTCAATGGATTCCCCAGCATCAGGGACCGCCAAACAACTCCAAGGAATGGTGGTGCCAATTAACAACTTGGCCATTGGATTGGATCTAAGGGAAATCATTTACGAAGCCTGCTGCATGGAATTCGATAAGGACCAAGAATCTGAGAATTATAAAATAACAATACCCATATTGGGCCCAAGCCTCAGCAGGTATTAATTTTGGAAAGCTCCAATCCTCCAGCACTTGGACGAACCAAATTCCAGAAACTATGAAACTTATTCGAAAAATAAAATCGCACCTTCCACTCATTTTATTTGGGATCTCATTCTTTGCAATAACGCCCACCATCAGGGCGGAGGAAGATCCTTGGGGCATTCTTCTAAAAAGAGGGTTCGACAGAACCGCGGTTTACGCCGATACATGGATCGTTGTTTTTTCCAAGAATAGCGAAACTCCCGCTTTCTCTTTATTGCCCTACAAAGGATTTGGCAACAATCCTCCCAATATGGTCCACACCATCACAGACCTATCCTTTCAACTAAAGGTGGCATTGGATGTCGAAGAAATTTTTTTGGCAGCAAACATCACGCCTGATTTTTCTCCTAAAACCTTCGATCTAGCCTCTGTCGAATGGGATTCACCGACCTCGGTTTTACAAACTCTTCCAAAACTGCTCGACGAGTTCCTTGGCAAAAATGAATCTTTTGCTATTTCGATTCCCATCCCCACGAGCAAAATTGAGCATATAAACCACCCACCGTCTCTTATCACCCCACAGCGCTATATCCAGATTATCCCAGGAAATGAAAAAAGGGATATCGCAAAGGAAATCACCAATTTAACAAGATATTGCCTTGAAACCACTGGGGCGACAGGCAACGCATCCTACAATTATGACACGACCAATTTAACACCACTAGCTACCACTGAAATCATTTCAACATGGAATACAGCAATACTTCCAGCTTGGGAATCTCTGCTTGAAGAAATCGACCTCATTGAGGACAAGGGAATCGCCGTCTTCAATTTCAATAGAGGGTTCCCGATGGACCTTTGGATCTCATTTTCCCTAAGGAATCTGACACATCTACCTCCTATTGATTCCCGACGAGATCCGGTCAATATTGGCGAAAACGAATTCTGATGAGCCAATAGGAACCGAAGCATGCCGATCGAAATCGACCCGTCTGAAGAAATTGCAAAGAAGCCCGGGTTCATCTCCGACATGGACGGGGTGATCTACCACGGCAACCGGCTCCTACCTGGAGCGGAGGAGTTCGTCGATTGGCTCAAGGCATCCGGCAAGAAGTACCTGTTCCTGACCAACAGCAGCCAGCGGTCGCCTCGGGAACTGAGCGAGAAACTGAAGCGCCTGGGGCTCACCGTTGGTGTGGAACATTTTTACACCAGCGCCATGGCTACAGCCGCGTTCCTCGAATCGCAATGCCCCGGAGGCACTTGCTTTGTCATCGGTGACCCCGGCCTGACCAACGCGCTCTATGCCGCAGGGTTTTCCATGAACGATATCTCCCCCGATTACGTCGTCGTCGGTGAAACACCCTCCTATAACTACGAAACCCTCAAGCACGCCGTGTCCCTCGTCTTGAAAGGTGCCAAGCTGATCGGCACCAATCCCGATGTCACCGGACCCACCGAACAGGGCATCGTGCCCGCCACCGGCGCATTGGTCGCCCCGATCGAGATGGCCAGCGGCAAGAAGGCCTATTTTGCCGGAAAACCGAATCCGCTCATGATGCGCAGCGCCCTCCATGCCCTCGGATGCCGCCGGGAGGATACCATCATCGTCGGCGACCGAATGGATACCGATATCATCGCCGGTATCGAGGCCGGTATCGAAACGATCCTCGTCCTCAGCGGGGTCACACAGCTGTCCGATGTCGGGAATTTCCCTTATCAGCCGCACTACATCCTCAACTCGGTCGCGGATATCATTCCAAAGGCCTGAGCCTCAATCACGGTCAGCCGTCCGTCGATAATCTGGGAACATCGGCGCCCTGAACAGGTCGACGCCTAGTCGGCGGCAGCAGTAGACCGCAAGCAGACCACTGAGTATTCCAGTGGTAACACCCAGCAGGATGTGGACTGCCGGCGTGCGCACGCCCAGGAGGAACATCAACACCCCGCGCATCCCCGCGATGCAAATCACGTGCACAACATAGATCTCCAAGGAGCGCTTACCCAGGTGGCTGAGAAAGCCCAATCCGGGAATGTCCTCCAAAGCCGAGGCCAGCGCTATGACCCCTGCGATTCCAGTGCATGCTCCCCAGAGACGCCACGGACTCGTGTAGCCGAGTCCCTGACTCACCAATATGGCCGTTCCAGCCAGGAGTGCCGCGCTCACGCAGATGCGCGTGATCCTGTTAAACCGGTCCATCCAGTTCGTTCGTACCAGGGCACCGCTCAACAGCATCCCCAGCGCGAAATAGAGGAAATGCCGAAGCGTAAAGATGTAGGGCGGCCACTGCCATGGCACCTCCACCCACGACAATGCATAGAACAGAAGCGCAAGCATTGGAATCCAGGTGCGGCGCACCCCCACCCAAACCAAACCTGTGAACAGCAGGTAGACAAGAAACAAGACGTACAAAAACCAGTATTGCATGTAGGGCATTACCGGAGTCAGGAGCAGCTGGCGGAGATTGGTCAGATGATTCGCCCAACCCTCCATCGCCATCATCAGCAGGATCTGCCCCGTCTGCCAGATAAAATAGGGGTACAAAAGCGTAAGGACCTTCTGCCTCAGAAAGATCGCTGCCCCGTATTTTTCCAAGGAACGCTCCGCAAAAAGCCCCGACACAAAGAAGAAAACCGGCACCTGGAAGGTGTAGAAATAGTTATTGAGAAAACTCCATGCCGGCATCTGCCGTGGCAGAATCCCGGCCAAAATAAGACCGTTGACGGTGTGACATAGCACCACCAGCAGGATCGCAATCCCCTTGGCGTAGTCGATCCATGCGAGCCGATGGGGGGACAGAACCGCTGACCCGCTTGGCAGATCGTCCTTCGGCTGCTGTCGAATCCCCTTTTGGCTTTCCTTCAACGCATCTTCCCTTCTTGGAGAGGTTTTCCTGTGCGATTGGCTTGAGAACATGCATGGTCCCCAGGAAGGATTCAATAATCAATCCGGCAATCCTGCCAGCATTTCGTTTTCAACCACTCCGCGAATCACCTTCGCAACATCCGGACAAACAGCATCCATCCCGGTTCGTGCTACGAGGTATCCGAAAAGGTCTCCGGATTCGGATGGGGAGGTATCCCGCAGAGATCGCAGAGGG
>CALLYA010000009.1 GCA_937875495.1 uncultured Verrucomicrobiota bacterium | reverse complement strand
AGAGGGGGATGTCACGGTGGGACATGACCTGAGCGGTCCAGGTGCCAACCAGGGCAGGTATCCCGACCCCGACCCCGATTTCGATTTCGATTTCGATTTCGATTTCTCGTGATCTGAATCTGCGGATCCTACCGCCTTACGATCCACTGGGCTTATGGGGATTATCCCAGCAGGAGGGATCGGCCCTTTTGGATGAGGCGTTGGGTGATCTCCTCGCCCTCGGCTTCGGCGATGATGCGGACGATCGGCTCGGTATTTGAACAGCGCAGATGGAGCCACCAGTGGTCGCCGCTCAGTTTGATCCCATCCCGATCGTCGACTGCACCATCGTGCTGCATCTTTGCGATCGTTTCGAGTCTGGCCTTCGCGGCAGCGAGGTCCATCTCGACCTTATCCTTGAGGATGGTATAGGCGGGGAATCGGTCGACGAGTTCGGATATGGAGGCTGCTTCCACGGCCATGAGGTGAAGGACCAATCCCGCGGCGGTGAGGGCGTCACGGCCGTTGTGGACCGCGGGGTACATCACGCCGCCGTTGCCTTCTCCGCCGATCACGGCCTGGTGCTCGAGGATGCCGGCGGCCACGTTGGCCTCGCCGATGGGGGTCCGCACGGATCGGCCGCCCGCCATTTGGGCGGCGTAATCGGTCAGTAGCGAGGTCGAGAGGTTGGTCACGACGCAGCCGCCTTCACCGTTGAGCATTGCAGCCCAGGTCGCCAGGGCGAGTGTGAACTCCTCACCAATGGCACGCCCCTGGTTGGAGACGATCGCAAGCCGGTCGGCGTCGGGGTCCGCGGCGAACCCTGCATCAGCCCCGTGGGCAAGGACCGCGGCGCACAGGTTACCGAGGTGTTGGGGGATCGGTTCGAGTTCGCGTTGGAACAGACCGTCAGGTTCGCAGTCCAGGGGGATGACCTGGCAGCCGAGGAGTTCGAGAAACGCGGGGAGGAAGCGTCCGCCGACCGAGCGGCAGCCATCGACCACGACCTTGAACTCGGCCTTTCGGATCCGATCCGTGTCGAGCGTGCGAAGGACCAGGTCCGCGTGGGTCTGAAAGGCGGAATCGACGGTCTGAAGGGGCGGATGTGGGGCAGCCGGTGCATCGAGGAAGCGACCGTCGGCTAGGATGGCGAGGTATTCGTCGACGAATTCCTGGGGAGGGAAGGTGCCGTCGGGACCGAAGAATTTGAGGGCATTCCACTCGTCGGGGTTATGGCTGGCGGTGATGCAGATCCCGCCCTTGGCGCCGAGGGTGCGAATCATGATCCCGACGGTCGGGGTCGGTACCAGGCCGAGGTCAAGCACTTCCGCTCCGCCTGCCTGGAGGCCTTCAATCACGGCCTCTCGAATGGCGACGCCGCTGCGGCGCGCATCCCGTCCGAGCACGACCCGTCCGCCGCCGATCTGGACCGCATAGGCGTGAGCCATGGCGCGTGCGCTCTCTTGGGTGAGGTCTTTCCCGATGATGCCTCTGGCTCCGGAAATCGTGATGCGAGGATAGACGATGGATGATGGCATGCTGCTGACCTTTGTATCGTTGAAGTAAGGATGAAGCTGAAGTACAAGATCATGCTTGCCGCGGCCGAGCTGCAATCAAGGCGGTGGCAAGGTGCGAGGTCTCCGATGATGACACTCTCTTTTAATCGCCCCAAGTCGGTCCTGATTCAAACCCGGCCGGGACCGGCCTTGCGGCCGGATGCCTGAGGCCCGCGGGCCTCAGGCAAGAGGTTGGAGGTCGGCGACTCGACGGAGCAGAGGGTGGGACAGTGTGGACCCAGTGGACGGTGTGGACCCAGTGGACGGTGTGGACCCAGTGGACGGTGTGGACCCAGTGGATTGAGGTTTGAATGGAATGGTCCGGGAGGGGATAGGCGGTGATGCAATTTGCGTTGCCATTCAGTTTGGGCTCACTATGATGGTCATTGCATCCAGAGACGATTGATGGATGGCTGCGTTGCATGGGGCGCGGCTTGTTATGCCGGGGGAACGAGATCAATGAAACGGAACAGCACCGCCGATGGGGAGGCTGCGTGGTGCCGAAGGGATCCCTTCCGAGGAGGGTGTTACCTGTTCGGTCTGAGTCTTTGTGTATGGCAGCTGTTTTTCTTTGGTCATCTCTCGGCGCAGACAGATGTGGCTGCACCTATGGGTTCGCCTGCCGAACGTGTGGTCCGGGTGGGCTGTTACGAGAACAAGCCCAAGATTTTCACGGATGACGATGGCCTGCCATCGGGGATATTCCCGGCGATTCTTGACGAGATCGCGAGGATAGAGGGTTGGCGCCTGGTCTATGTACCCTGCGAGTGGGATGATTTCCCTGATGCCCTGGAGAGTGGAGTCATCGATATCATGCCTGATGTTGCCTTCTCAATGGCCAGGCAAG
The DNA here is from genome assembly GCA_937875495.1 of uncultured Verrucomicrobiota bacterium. Classification (GTDB taxonomy): domain Bacteria; phylum Verrucomicrobiota; class CALLYA01; order CALLYA01; family CALLYA01; genus CALLYA01. The sequence continues at coordinate 21,094 of CALLYA010000009.1, read as the reverse complement.
AGGAGTTTGATTTTAATCATGAGCTGGTGCTCAACAGTTGGTCATCCGTATATGCACGAAAAACCAAGCAGATTAAGAATATCTACGACCTGAACGGCATGCGGGTGGCAGTGCTCAAGGGCTCGATCCAGCAGGAATTCCTGCAGCAGATGATACGGGGGATGGGTCTGAAGATAACGCTTGTCGAGGCGCAATCCTTTGAGGATGCATTCCGTGAGACAGCCAGGGGCCATGCGGATGCGGCAGTTTCAAATTGCTATTTCGGGGACTATTTCCACCAGCAACACGGTCTGGAGAAAAGCTATGTTGTTTTGAATCCGGTTACCCTGCATTTCGTCACTTCGCGCGGGGGAGGCGGGGAATTGCTTGCGGCGATTGATGACGCGATCAAAGTAATGAAGGCGCAGCCGGGCTCTGCCTACTACAAGGCGTTAATGGATTGGATTCCCAGGCAGCCGAAGCCGGTGATTCCAACCTTTATTGTCTATGTCCTATTCGGCCTCATCGGGGTTAGTTGTTTCGGATCGGTCATCATTTGGGTGCTTCGCCGGCAGGTCAATGCGGCAACGGCGAGCCTGGTGCACACGAATGAGATGTTGAAGGCAAGCGAAAAGAAGTTTCGCGATCTTTTCGAAAAGCATACCGCCGTGAAGCTCATCATCGAGCCTGAGAGCGGAATGATCCTTGAAGCCAATGAGTCGGCCGGGCGGTTTTATGGCTATTCGACAAGCGAATTATTGAAGATGCGCGTTCAGGAACTCAGCACGCTTTCCCCCGAGGAGGTCGGACGTGAGATTGGGAAGGCGATGGATCAAAGGCAGTCGTGCTTAGAATTCAAGCACTGCCTGGCCGATGGAACCTGCCGAGACGTCGAAGTGTTCAGCAGTGCGATCGATTTTTCCGGCAAGACCTGCCTTCATTGCATCATCCATGACATCACCGAGAAGCGTGAAGTCGAAGAGCGCTACCGTCAGGCTCAGAAGATGGAAGCCGTCGGGCAGTTGGCTGGGGGGATCGCACACGACTACAACAATATGCTCACGGTGATCCTCGGCTATACAGACCTTGCGTTGAAGAAAGTTGATCGTTCGGATCCGCTGCATGCCGACCTGATTGAGGTATACAAGGCGGGCCGTCAATCCGCGGATATTACAAGGCAGTTGCTGGCATTTGCCCGCAAACAGCCGATGAGGCCTGAGGCGGTCGATTTGAATCGTTCGATTACGAACATGCGCAACATGATTCAGCGACTGATCGGCGAGGATATTGAACTGATCTGGAAGCCGGGGGGTAATGTCGGTCCGGTTTTCATCGATCCCTCGCAAATAGACCAGATCCTGGTCAACCTTTGCACAAACGCCAGGGACGCGATTGCCGGGGTTGGAAAAATTGTCATCGCAACTGAAAGCCAGGCCTTGGATCGAGCCTTTTGCCAGGACCAAGAAGGCGCTCATCCGGGGGCATATACCGTCCTTTCCGTCGCCGACGATGGCTGCGGCATGAGTCGCGAAACGATTACAAATATCTATGAGCCGTTTTATTCGACCAAGGAAGTCGGGAAAGGGACCGGGTTAGGCCTCTCCACTGTGTACGGAATAGTCAGCCAGAGTAACGGCTTCATAAAGGTGCAAAGCGAGCCGGGGAAGGGGACAACATTTCGCGTGTTCTTGCCACGACACGAGGGCCATCAATCCGAGCCGAGCACAGGTTCACCAGTAGCCCCGCCTGTCTCAAAGGGTGAAACGGTTCTCCTGGTGGAGGATGACAAGGCGATTCTCAGCCTGGCGGGCCATTTTTTGGAGCGCTTGGGATACAAGGTGCTGATGGCGGACCGACCTCGCCATGCGCTCCACCTTGTCGAAGGGCATGTTGGAGGGATTGATCTGCTGGTGACGGACGTCATCATGCCCGAGATGAGCGGCCGTGAGCTGTACGACCGGATCAGCGGTCAGAATCCAAGCCTGAAGGTTCTGTTCATGTCCGGCTACACGGCCGACGTCATCACGGAGCGTGATCTCCTGGAGGATCACATGAATTTCTTGCAAAAGCCCTTTTCCTTCAAAGATTTCGCGATCCATGTCAGCAAGGCATTAGGCGCAACCCCGTCCTCTGCATGAGCGGAATTCAGTGAAGGATGTCGTTCGGAAATGGAACCGGGGTCGTTTTCAACCGGTCCCTTCCAATTCCTCAAGGATCTCCTGCCCAGTGCCGTGAAGAACGAGTCGTCCGGGCGGCAAACGCCAGATCGATGTGCGATGAGCGAGTCCGGCATTGGTCGCGATCATCCTGAGTTCATCCAGCAGAAAGCCCCGACGGATCGATTGGAGGCCGTCGCTGATCGCGAAGCTATTCCGAAAAAACAGATTGCTCAGAAGAAAGAAACCGGCGTAGGAAAAATAACTTCGGGCCAGATCGCTCAATACAAAGGTTCTTTTAACGGTCGATGCGATGATCCCGAGTAGATCGACAATCTTTTCATGCTCCAGGTGATGGGAAAAGTGATTTGCAAAGACATAATCAACGGGAGCCAGATTTGAGATTTCAAAGGCGTCCAGCATTTGAACGTTCAAGCCGCCTTCATCGGCTGTTCGCATGCGTGCATGGTTGATGATTCTGGGGTCGATATCGATTGCAGTGACCTGCAATTTCAAACCGCGCCGCCTGGATTCCCTCAATAACCACAGCATGATATCGCAGCCTCCCGCACCGATATCGACCATGTGGTAGGACCGTTGGGGTGCGAGTTCCATGTCATCGAGTACCAATCTGCTGAGGATACGTCTATATCGGGATACAATGCGATTGATTGCGGCAAATTGATCCACGGTGCGCAGCAAGAGCACCGGGTCACAGCCTGGATCATCCATGATTTCCTTTTCCGTCGAACGGACTTTCATTTCACACCACCCCTTGAAAACCCAGAGTTCCGAAAATCCTGAGACACGATCACGCGTGAGTGTTCTCGGTTGTTTTGATCAGAACCGTGATTTCGAGGAAGCCAAGAAACAGGCGCATACTTCTCACGAGCCGAAATCCTGATTCCTCGGCAATCCTGCGGAAGTGATTCCGATCGGGGTATTCCCGAAGGCTCTTCGCGATATAGCCGTACACGGTTGGATCCCGGTGAAGAACCAGACCCCAGAATCCACCCCAGACGGAGAGGGCCGCATCTTCGAAGATTTGGCCTATGCGGTTGGATGGTTTGGAGAATTCGAGAAATGCGGCAACACCGTCGGCCCGAAGAACGCGATGGACCTCTTTGAGCACCGTACCCAGGTTCGGTGCGTTCCTGAGGGCATACCCACCGGTGACGATATCGAGGGAGGCCTCTGAAAACGGCAGGTCGCACATGTCGCTCTGATGGAATTCAATGCTCTCCGAGGACAATCGTTGACGTGCGATTTCGAGCATGTCCGGGGTCAGATCGATCCCGGTGATTCGGCCATTGGGGAATCTCTCATGCAGGAGAAAGGAAAGATCGCCGGTACCGCAGGCGATATCGAGGCAGGCGGGATTGGGATCATCCGGCAAAGCTTCGATCAAGGAACGCTTCCAGGCACGGTCCCGACCGAACGAGAGCGCCTGGGTGACAAAATCATACCGGGGGGCAACCTCCTTGAACAATTTTTTGTTGTAATCCCTTTTGGAATCCGGGTGTTGCAAGATTTGTTGGATATCCATCTCTATTTCAGTATTCATTCGGTCATCCTATATGATAGGGGAGTGGCAATATTCAGCCGGATTGATGATCACCGGCTTGTGCGGTCCTGGATGTTGGGAACATTTCCAAGGTGGTTATAGGGGATGGTCTGCATCGCGAAATAGGCAGCGAGTTGTTTCCTTGCTGACCTGAGTCGTGTAAGGAAGGTTTGGATGAACCATCCTCGCAATTGAGATGCCAGGTCCCCCTGTCTGGTGCCCAGCCACATTCCGCGTTCGGCGCGCTTGGCCGCCACGCGGAACGCCCGTTTGCGAACGGAGTTGTACAAAGAGAAGAGTGGCTCCGCCTGGGCATTTTGGTTGATGATCGAATGGTAGATAAAGCCGAGCAGCTCCGCGTCTGCAAAGCCGGTATTCATTCCCTGGCCGCCGATGGGACTCATGACGTGGGCTGAATCACCACAGAGCGCAATATTGCCACGGTAATAGTTACGGCAAAGCATCCAATGCGGTGAGAATGCACTATATTCAGAGGTCCGGCATCCGGCCAGGTTGATCCCGCATCGTTGTTGCACAAGCATTTCAACGGTAGAATGCCTATCGCCTTCCAAGTCGCAGTCCAGGCTTTGGCAAATCCATCTGCGCAAACCTCCCGGGAGTGGGAAGGACTCTACAGATCCATGCGGACCGAAGAAAAGGTGTGCATCGGATCCGAACCCGGTGTTGTCTGAAAAATCGGCCATTACGAAGCTGCAGTCGTATGCCTTCTTGTTCACGGCAAGCCCCAGTTGATTCCGGACCGTACTTCTGTAGCCGTCGCAGCCGGCGATATAATCGGCCTGAAAAAGGAGTTCGCCGTTGGGGGAGAGGACCTTGAGCTCAGAGCCGTTGGGCCCGGGCTTGAATCCCTGCACATCCATACATTCCAGATAGGAGACATGCGGAAACCGTTGCAGGTTGGTTCTCAACACCTTAATCGTTCGCCACTGGGGGATGGAAAGGATAAAGGGGAATTCGCCGGCAATGGGGCGGAAGGAGACCTCGCCGATGCGGCGTTGATTCTCATGAACAATGGCCCTTTCAACGCGCAAGCCGCTTGAGACGAGGTTGTCGGCGAGTCCTAGTTTTTGTAGGATCTCCAATGACGGCGGCATGACTCCAATAGCCATAGAGGCGCGTGACCGGTTGGTTTTCCGCTCCAGGATCAGGCAGCGTATACCGTAGGTTCCCAGTATATTCCCCAGCAGCAACCCGACCGGACCCGCTCCCACGATCACGACGGGGTAATGTCCACCGGTCATTTGCTGCACCTCGGTTTATAGGAGAGGCGTGGAAACCAATACGGAACGTTATTCCGGTATTCCCTGAATACATTGCCGTAGAAACGCAGGTAGCGCTTCTCTTTCAACAATGGCCCTGTCAAGCAATAGGCCAACCAGACCACTGCGATCATCAGGTGATCAACGGTCCAAACCGGACCGGTCAGGAGAATCAGGGAATAGGCCAGGTACATCGGTTGTCTGCTGTACAAGTAGGTCCCGCTTGCTCTGAAAGCCGGGTAATTAGGTTTTACCCCCTTCCATACGGCAAGCCAACCGAGGTACCCCATTTGGATGCCGAGGCCGGCATCGATCATACTTTTGGCCAGGAATGCCCAGGACAGGAGATAGGCAATCAGGTCCAGGTACCATGCCCATCCGGATATTCGGTATGCGTGGGCATGGAATGGAGACCAAAGCAGAAAGAGCAGGATAAGCTGTACGGAGGCGATGCCGACGAACAGGGTGGTCGTCAGAGCCGGTCCTATGGAAGCTGGCATCAGGCGCGACAACAGCCGCCGTCCTCGAGTTGTGAGGAGGAAGGAATGAACCGCAGGAAACTGAAGAATCAGCAGTAGGTTGCAGGCGAAAGCCGAGGCACCGTTTTGGCGCCCGAGGGCCGGAAAGGACAATCCATTGAAGAGTCCGACAGCCATCAGGATGATTGCCCCGAGGAACAAGAGATGGCTGGTGATACCCAGGCAGAGAGCGATCCATCGATCCCTGGCCGAGAAAATCGGTGCCGCCTGCTGGTCTGAGAGTGAAGGTGAACCGCTATTCATGGTCGGATTCGGGCTTATCGTTTCTGAGTTGCGGAGAGGCGTACGTGCTCAGGCCGTCTCTTATCCAGGCGCTCACGATGGCTGGATCGGCCTTGAACGCATCCTGGAGGATCAATTCCTGGTTACGATGGACGTACTCCGTCCAGGCTGGTGTCATCTCCTGAAACACTTGCTTACTGATCACCCGCCAGGTTGATGATTGTAGTGAATCGATGTCGAATTCGACTTCACAAAAACGAATTGATGAATGATCCGGTCCGCGCACAAATTCGATCAAAAGGGAAGGGCGTTTCAAACCGGAGGGCTTGGGCTGTTGGGCAAATGCGTTTTCAGCGTGGGCGACTGCGTCTTTGAGTAAAGAGCAGAAATTATTCATATCCTTAAAGCCAGCGGAATCCCTGGTCCAATTTTCACTCTCATTTTGGATTATCTTTTTCTGGATGCGGCCCATGTATTTGCTGTAGAGGAGGGATTGGACGATTAATTGGTCACCATCCTTGATCAGCCTGACTTCTCCCTGTTTCAAAAGGGAGGAAGGAACGGGGGCGCTGTGAAGAAGGGCCGCCCCATCCTTGGCAAACGACAAAGCCATGGATCCAAAGATCCAGGTGCAGAAGAGGGCGGAGACCAAGACCAGGACGAAGGTTCTTCCATGTGAGCAATGGGCCGGCGCGGCGGCGGTTTTATGTGCGATGGGAGTTTGGGACGAAACGCTCTTTCGGTGTCTTGAAAAGAGCGGCGTTTCTCTATTGCCGACTGCGGATGGGGTGTGAAGGGGGGAGGGTTCTTGCGAGCTTGAGCCTGCCCGAAAACGCGTTGGGCTCAAGCGGACGAAACTCCGAGGCCGGATGGGGAGGGCTTGGGCAGAAGCCGGAATTGGGTGAGCGAGGGATGCAGAAGCACCGGGGCATTTTTTTGTATCCGGCTTGGGCGGCAGGAAACGGAAAACCCGGGTAGCTCCGGAAAGGGTCGGGCTCAGCGCACTGACTCTATCCACTCCCGAAATCGGGTTGGAAACGCCTTGGCGCCTTGGCGCAGCTGCGCGAGGTTCTCTGGTTCCGGATCGGGCTGCTTCAACCCTTTCGGTCGACCACGATTTAAATTGCAGTTGGAATTTCATGGCGATATCACTTGACTGGGACGAGGCAACTGAGGTCCTGGGGCATTTCCAATATTGCAGAGCTTTTGAGGTCCGATCCTTGGGGCAGGGCAGGGTCAAGAGTTGGAGCAACGAGTTCCAGAATGGACATTTCGACGGTGAGGCCGGGACCGAAGGCCATGGCGCAGGTCGGTCCATGATTCGCAGGGGTTCCGTGATCGAGCATTCGTTTGAGGACGAAAAGAATGGTGGCACTGCTCATATTGCCGAATTCTCTCAGGATATCGCGGGAGACCTGCAATCGGGCTGGATCGAGTCCCAGGCTTTCGCCCACCTTATCGAGAATGGTTTTGCCCCCGGGGTGCACGGCCCAAGCGGCGAGTTCGTGGAAATCGAGGCCCACCTCCTGCAGAAGCTCCTGCACCAGCCCCCCAATGTTTGCGCCTAATATTTTAGGTACATAGCTTGAAAGGACGATATTGAATCCGTGGTCACCGATTTCCCAGGCCATATCTTGTTCTCCGGCCGGGACGATGGCCGAGGCATGCCGGATGATCTCGTAGTGGCCGGTATCTTGACGTGGTTTTCTGGCACTGATCAGGGCGGCGGCGGCGCCGTCGCCGAACAGGGAGCTGGCAACGAGGCCTTCTGGTTTCGTTTCGTCCAACTGCAGGTGAAGGCTGCAGAGCTCGAGGCACAGCACCAGGACAACGGCATTTGGGTCTGCGGTACAAAACTGGTCCGCCATCCGAATGGCGGGAAAAGCGGCATAGCACCCCATAAATCCGAGGTGATAGCGTTGGACGGAGGGATTCAAGCCGAGCAAACGAATCAGGTGATAATCAATCCCTGGGTTGAAGAAGCCTGTGCAGGAGACCGTGACGATGTGTGTGATCTGCTTGGGATCGAACTCTTCAGCCTTGTCCAGGAGCTGCTGGACGACGTCGGCGGCCAGGTTCTTTGCCTTGAGGCAATATACTTGGTTCCTTTGAGCCGTGGTGGGTTCGATCCAGCAACCATCCTCGCCCTCTTGAAACAAGGAATCCGGGTCGTTTCCCCCGAATGAATCGATTGCGCTAAAGCGTTGGTCGACGGCGGACTGGTTGTAGATGAAATTGACAAGGTGTTTAGCCTTTCGAGATTTCATCTGTTCTTTCATCCGATCACGGGCGTAGGACTGGGGGTAGCAGGTAGAAGGAACTGCTGTCGCGATATGGTGAATGAATACGCTCACTCTGGAGCCTCCTCATTTTGAGAGCATCTGTTCAATCGTTGGGATGGATTCAGGGTCAGGGCTGTGAGGTCTCGATGGGGCGGAGCACCAACTCGGCGTGGATCCGGACAAGATCGGCGACCCGAATCAGCCCCATAACGGTGGGAGGCTTTAATTGGAAGGATTGAAGGGACACATTGAAACTCATGGCGATGGAGATAGAGCCGTCGGGCAGTTCCTGGAACCCCCAAAGCTGAACTGGAAGGTCGACGGTCTTGTTGCGGATCGTCAGGGCGAGCTTCAGCGGCTCACCGGTGGTTGTATTGGGGGAGGCTGACGTTTCCCGGGGGGTGGGTTGAGATTTTTTTCCACGGAATTGATCAAGATCGACTTTTGACTGTGAGATCCTTCCCGAGATTGTTGGCCACTGATCCGCCCCGAACATGGCGCGCATTTTCTTATCTCTACCACTGTTCTGGGTATTCATTTTTGAAACCGAGACACTGGCTTCGGCCTCGATCGTTTGGATGGGATCGGGACTGGACCGCTCGAGTTTGACGATCAAATGTTCCAGGGGGACCGCCCCTGAAAACCCATGTAAGGTCGAGGATCCTTCGAAAACGACTTGGCCGCTGCCCTGGTATTCCGTGGCGTATACGGTTGAAGCGAGAGTGAGAGCCACACCTATGGTCAAAACGCGTGTCCAGACATCGAAGCATTTCATTCTCAAAACCTTGTTGTTCGAAGTGTTCAGATTCGAATCTTTGGATCCCGTACAACAAAGCATTGTAAATCCCCGGTTTCATCTTAAAATATCTTAAGAGAAGCGTATCGGATATGGCGGTCCGGTTATAGGCTGATGGTGACATTGTGACGGTAAACCTGGGCCAGGGTTTGATGGACTACATGAACACCCCCGTTTCCATAATCGTGGTGGAGGACGACCAAAGCCTTGGTCGCAGCCTCATGGATGGTCTTACCGAGCTTGGATTTCACGTGACCTGGCATGAGCGCATCCAGGGGCTGAGAACTGAGATCGAGCAACGGCGGCCCAACCTGATCCTTTTGGATTTAGGCCTGCCTGATGGGGACGGGATTGAGTTTCTCGAATCGCTGAGCATGGCTTCGGGCCGGCCGGCGGTCATTGTGATCACGGCCAGGGATCGCATTCAGGACAAAGTTTCCGCTTTGGGCTGCGGAGCAGATGATTATTTGGTGAAGCCTTTCAATTTTCTGGAGCTTGTGGCGAGGATCCGAGTCCAGGTCCGGCATCAGGAGGAGGGATCGGCTGCTCCGACGGATCTGGAGATCGGCCCACTGACCATTCGACTGCTCAATCGGGAGGTGATGCGGGATGGGGAGCTTATTCAGCTCTCCCCGCGTGAGTTTGACCTGTTGGCATGTCTGGCGAAGGCGGCGGGCGATGTTGTTTCCAGGGATCAGATTGCGAGGGTTGTCTGGAACATCAATTTGAATTATGCAGGAATCAACAATCTGATTGACGTTCACATGTCGAAGCTGCGGGAGAAGATCGACAGGGGGCGGGCTGAGAAGATGATACAAACCATTCGCGGCGCCGGCTTTGCCCTTCGTTCCAACGACGAATAATCCTTCGTACCACCGACGAACGGTGGCGGGATTTTTTTAAAAAAATCAGGCTGGGTCATCGATGAAAAAGACGCTTCGCCGGCAATATTTTCGGATTCTATCCGGATACTCGTCTGTCATTTTCGCAGTTCTGGGGCTGATTTTATTAGTCTTTAATATTGTGGAATATATTGACCACAAGGGCGAGCCGGCTGAGGAGGTTCTCGAACTGCTGATACTGCTGCTTGTGATGGCATTGCTCTATCCTGTTGCATTGTACGCCTCCTGGCGGCTGACGAAGCGACTCCTGGCCCCGATTCAGGAGATAGCCAAATCGGCGGAATTGATCAGCAGCGGTCAATTGGGGGAGCGTTTACAGGCTGGTGCCGGCAATGACGAGATCGCGCAATTGGCGCGATCTCTGAACAAGGCATTTGAGCGTTACCAGAATGCCGTTCAGCGGATTGAGCAGTTTTCGGCTGATGCATCCCATCAGCTGCGCACGCCGCTGGCGGCGATGAGGACGCGGGCGGAGGTCTGTCTTCAGAGGCAACGTGAGCCGGAGGAATACGAGCGGGCCATGGTTGAAATCGTGGAGCAGGTTCAGCGGATGTCGCGTTTGGTGGAGCAGCTGCTCGATATGTCGAGACTCGGGTCCATTGAAGCCCATGGCACATTTGTCGTGTGTGACGTGAGCGTGGTGGTCCGGCGGATTTCAGAAAATTTCCGCCAGATATTGTCGGATGCGGGACTCGAATTCGTGTTGGTCGTTCCTGAAGGCGCGGGACTTCCGATCCTTTGCAACGAGTTGTTGCTGAGCGAAGCGGTTTCGAATTTGGTATGGAATGCCTTCCGGTTCACACCCGAGGGTGGGACCATCGCGATCACGGTTCGGGCAAAGGAGGCTTCCCGGGTGGAGATCGTCGTGGAGGATTCCGGACCCGGAATTGAGGATCAGAAGAAGGAATCGATATTTCAGAGGTTCTTCAAGGGGACAGGTTCGGAGGGGCCGGGGTCAGGTTCCGGGCTCGGTCTGGCGATTGTGCACAACATTGTGACGCTGCATCAGGGGCGGGTGTGGGCTTCGGACAGCGCCTATGGTGGGGCAGCCTTTCACATCGTGATCCCTTGTGCATGATTTCGACGGTTTGATCGGGCTCGGCTGGGTGGGTCAGGGCTGATCGAGGGGTACCTCAACGGAGATGGCTCCGCGGAGGTCACCGGGTTGAAAGCCGGTGGCGCGGTCGTTCGGGTAGTGAGCGCGAATGGCGGCGAGGACATCGGGCTGGATTTGCTCCTCGGGGCCGTGGCAGGCCACGCAGTTGTCGCCGAGTAGAATGGGGCGCATGTAGTGCAGCACTGCGTTGCCCTGTTCGTTGGTGATCACTTCGCTTAGAGACTCGATGGGCCCTTCGGTGTGGGACCACTTCTCCAGGATCTCTTCTTCGCGCGTGTTCGGGCGGTCCAGGTCGTTGCGTGCCCGGAGCGCGACACGGCGGATGGAGAGTCCGAACGAAGCTCCGATCTCCTCGGTTTTCTGTTGTGCGATGCTGCTGCACACCTCGACGGCTTGGGTGGGGCCGCCCTCCTTCATGGCCTGGGAGAGTGCGGAGACCAGGGTGCTCATCAGTTGGCCTGCGGCGGCTTCGGCTTGGGCAATGGCGTCGGACCTGGTTTCGGCCGAGGGCGCAGCGTGCCGATCGGGGCTGCAAGCGGCAAGGAGAAGTGCGAGGAGAAGGGTGAGGAGGGCGGGGGTGAAAGCGGATCGAAGGGTGGGCAGGTCGGGGGTATTCATGATAGCTCCTTCAGCATTCGGTAGTGGGGTCCGACTCCAGGGATTTCGAAGGGGTCGGAAGCTGGCTGCCAACCTTGGCGCAGGTAGAAGCCGACCGCGTTGACGCGTGCGTTGCACCAGAGGTAGCGCGGGCCGCCGGGGTGTGCGAGGGCTTGTTCGCAGAAGTGCAAGAGGGCGCTGCCGAGGCCGAGTCCTTGCCAGTCCGGTGCGGTCGCCATGCCTCGGAGTTGGAGGGCGGGTTCGCCGTTCCATCGGTTTGGCATCCAGCTGGCGATGGTCACGACGGTGCCGGCGGATTCGCCGAGGACGTGGATACTGTGAGGGTCATCGTCCCCGTCGAACTCGGGCGAGGCTCGATCGGTACCGGCGATCAGGACGGTCATGCGCAGGGGATAGACTTCATCAGCGTGGGCGGTCCGCAACAGGACCGGTCCTTTCGCCGTGGTCACCTGCTGTTGGCTCCATGGTTCCATGGCGCAATAGTGCGATCCGCTGCGGGATTTGTACACCAAAGAAAATCGTGTGCGCGGGTTCGAAAAGGCTTTGGGTCTCAACGGAATGTCTCCGGGCCAGATGAGGAGGACTCCCGCAGAGATCGCAGAGGGCGCAGAGGATTCGTTGGAATAGGGGAATGCAGATACATCGGAGTTGTTCTCTGCAACTGCCCTTGTCTGCAGAAAACGGATTCCCCAAGATCCTCCCCAAAAAAAGCATGGATCAGGGACTTGGCCTTACCCACCTCCCCATGGCTAAGTCGAAAACGCCACCGCGTCCTCTGCGGGAGGCCCTCTGGATTCAGATGGGATCCTCAGGTTGGAAAGGTGTCTACCTATTCGGACGAGCTTTAGCTCCGGCGCCTTCCGCGATTGGGACTTTGGGGGATGCGGAAGACGCCGGAGCCGAATGGATGATTCACCCGGGGGGCGGGGGAACTATCCATTATTGATACTGGACAGCAGGGTGGACTTGTCCTGGACCCCGATGAACTGCTTCACCGGCTCGCCCTCTTTGAACAGAACGAGGGTAGGTATGCTGCGCACTGCAAAGCGGGCTGCGAGGTCGGGGCATTCGTCCACATTGACCTTGCCGATTGTGACGCCTTCGCCGACCGCCGAGGCCAACTCTTCCAGGATGGGGAGCTGCATCCGGCATGGGCCGCACCAAGGCGCCCAGAAATCGACGAGGGTGGTCCCTTGTGCGATGGCGTTGTCGAAAGATTGGCTGTTGAGGGCTACGACTGAACCGGTCTCTGTATTCATGATGATCTGTTTCCTTTTCCGATCGCGGATTGTTGATCTCGTCTGCTGTCCTATTCCCTTTTTCAGGTCGGCCACCCCGGACACCTCCTTGCACCCCGGGCCAGCCGACAGCGATAAAGCATTTTCGGTGCCAGCATCCATGGCCAAACGGTTTTGAAGCCGTGAAAATCGTGTAAACGACGTTCTAGAAGCGAAATAAAAAACTTGAAAGCCAGCGCCTGTGGCAATGTTCCAGATTGGGATTGCATGTTATGATAACAGTCAATATGTTCCATTGCATGTAACGTAACAGGGTGAGGAGAGAATGGAGGTGAGAGATGGCATGGGAAGGGGAGGCATTGGTTTCGACGGAGCAGTTGCTCAACACGATGGCGGAGGGGGTGATTGTCCTGGACACGGACGGGCTGATCCGGCTGTGGAACCAAGCGATGACGGAGATCACGGGGTATCCGCGCGAGGAGGCATTGGGCAAGCCGCACGACTGGTTGCGTGCGCCTGGGTGCACGGCCTCGGAAACGGTGGGTGCATGGCTGAACGGTCCTGGTGCGGATGGGCTTGTGTGTCTGAACGGGTGTGAGTGTCGGATCCTGCATCGATCCGGGGAGGGGATCCCGGTCTTGGTCAACGCGCGTGCCTTGCACACTGCGGCGGGGAAGCGTGTGGGGGCGCTACAGACCTTTATTGATTTCCGGCCGGTGGTTCGATTGCGGGAGCAGGTTGATTCGCTCTGGCAGGCGGTATCGCTGCACGATGGGTACGAGGGGCTGATTGGGCGGTCCGCCTCGATGAAGGAGGTCTTGCGGCAGATCCAATTGGCGGCCTCGAGTGAGGTCACGGTTTTGATCTCGGGTGAGAGCGGAACCGGCAAGGAGCTGGCTGCTACGGCGATCCACAGGCGCAGTCCGCGTGCTGAAAAGCCGATGGTTCGGGTGAACTGTGGGGCGCTTTCGGAGACCTTATTGGAGAGCGAGTTATTTGGGCATGTGAAGGGTGCGTTCACGGGTGCGCATCGGGATCGGATCGGGCGATTCGAGGCGGCGGATGGGGGTTCGCTCTTCTTGGACGAGATCGGTGAGATCTCGCCTGCGATGCAGGTGAAGCTGTTGCGGTTGTTACAGGAGGGTGAGTTCGAGCGGGTGGGTGAGAGTATGACGCGCCACGCGGACGTCCGTGTGATTGCGGCGACGAACCGTGATTTGTGGGAGGAGATGCAGGCGGGACGATTTCGGGAGGACCTCTTTTATCGCCTGCGAGTCTTTCCTTTACGGATGCCGGCCTTACGCGAGCGTGCGGAGGATCTGCCGCTTTTGGTGGAGCATTTTATGGAGCAGTTTGCCGCGAAGACCGGGAAATCGATCCATGGGATGGCGCCTTCGGGGATGCAAGCGATTCGGGAATACGCATGGCCGGGAAACATCCGCGAGCTGGAGAATGCGATCGAATATGCCTTTGTCGTGTGTGGTGGCGAAACGATCGAATTAAAGGACCTGCCGTTGGAGGTTCGTGACGGCGCCGCGGGCGGAGCCGCCCGCTCGGAGCCGTACCGACCGCCAGCGCAGGACTGGCGTTCCAACGTGTTGGCGCGCCGCACGGTCGAGTCGGAACCGCGTCTGCGCGCCTTATTGGAGGAGTGCAACTGGAACAAGTCCGAGGCTGGGCGCCGGCTGGGCTTGAGTCATACCGCCATCTGGAAATGGATGAAGCGGCATGGGATACCGCTCCATCCCGAGGATTAGCGTGCATTCATCTGGAAATGTTCACGCAGCAGCATGCCGCTTTTCCACCATCCGGAACCGGAGAGCCTCGCGCAGAGGCGCAGAGGCGCCAAAGCGTTTTCAGACAGGCTTGAGCCACAGAGGGCTCAGAGTTCACAGCGCGATTCTTACTTTTGCCATCGAGGAGACAGCCCTCACTTCAGATTTTAGATGGGAAAGGGCTTGCGCCTCTGAGTTCTCGGTGACCTCTGTGGCAGGACTTTGCTCACCAGTGGCTGTCCGAAAAGGCCAATGGACCTGAACGAAAGGTCTCCGGGTCTGGATGGGGGAGACTCCCGCAGAGATCGCAGAGGGCGCAGAGGATTTGTTGGAATGGGGGAATGCAGATTCCTCGGAGCTGTTTTCAGCAACTGCCCTGGTCTGTTGGAAACGGAATTTCTTAAATATTTCCCCCAAAGGTAGGGATTAGAGAATTGACCCTACCCACCCCATGGCCAGGTCGAAAACGCCACCGCGTCCTCTGCGGGAGGCTCTCTAAATCGGGATGGGGAGGTCAGGTTGGAAAAGCGACTACCTTTTCGGCAGGCCTCTAACGTGGAGAGGGGGCCTGGGTCATGGATTGGGCGATGCGATCCAGCGCCTGGGTGAGAATGGCGCGTGGGCAGCCGAAGTTGAGCCGGACGAAGTCGGGCTCTCCGTATTGTCTGCCGTCGGAGAGGCCGACCCCGGCCTCTTCGAAGAACTGGGCCGGCTTTTCGATGCCGGATTCGTGGGTGGCGATCCAGGCGAGATAGGTCCCCTCGACCGGTTTCATGGTCAGGCCGGGCAGGGCGTTGATCGTCTCCAGGACGAGCGCGTGATTTCCTCGGAGGTAATCGAGCAACTGGACCAGCCATGGATCGCCGTGTTGATAGGCGGCGAGCGCGGCGGTAAAGGCCAGGAGGTTGACGTGCGGCACGATCTCCTGGGCCTCCTGTTTGAACCGTGCCCGGAGGGTTGGATCGGGGATGACGGCGAAGGAGCAGCCGAGCCCGGCGATATTGAACGTCTTGCTGGGCGCCATCAGGGTGATGGAGCGTGTCTCGAGCTCGGAACTCAATCCGGCGATGGGGATGTGATGTTTGTCCGGGGCGATGATCAGGTCGCAATGGATCTCGTCGGAGGAGAGGACGAGGTCGTGTCGAAGGCAGATTTCCGCGACCCGTTCCAGCTCTTCGCGGTCGAAGACGCGGCCGGTGGGGTTGTGTGGATTGCACCAGTTCAGCATGCGGCAATCGGGTTGACTGGCGGCGGCTTCGAGCTGATCCCAATCGACCTCCCAGCGATGGCCGGCGTCGAGCATCGGCACGTCGATGCGCCGGCGCCCTGCCAGCTGCGGTGAGGACAGAAACGGCGGATAGATCGGGAGGGTCGTAAGGATGGCGTCGCCCGGTTCGCCTGCGCATCGGCAGGCGAGATTCAGTCCCGTGACGATCCCGGGAAGGAAGACGAGTGCCGACGGGTCGACGGTCCATTGATAGAGGCTGAAGAGGCGCTGGAGGATGGTATCCACCAATTCCGGCGGGGCGAGGGTGTAACCGAACACGCCATGCTCGACTCTGCTGCGCAGGGCGTCGATGACGGCAGGCGGCGATAGGAAGTCCATATCAGCCACCCAGAGTGGGAGAACATTCCGGCCGCGGTAGCGTTCCCATTTGACGCTATTGGTATTTTGGCGGTCGATGACCGAATCGAAATCGAAGACCGTGGTTTGCATGTTGGAATCAACCTGTCCGTCCCGGCGGTGGAAAGTCAAGGCTTGGGGGGAGATTTACGCAGCACGCGAAGGCATGCTGCGGCCCGGGGCTTGGCGGCCCGGGCAAGGTCGGAGGTCCGCTGTGGGTGGAGCTGTGGCGGAGGGGGGTGTGAACTTTCGGCTGGTTGGGTGGTAACGGGGTTGTGGACGTATTGATCGGGAATTTTCCAGGCCGAATCACGGGTGCCATCGGTACCGATACCGATTTCGATACCGATACCGATTTCGATTTCGATTTCGATTTCGATTTCGTCGCTTGCTTCACCATCTACCCTTTTGGAAGGACCCTACCCACCCCGATGGCCAGGTCGAAAACGCCACCGCGCCCACCGCGCCCTCTGCGGGAGGCTCCCCGGATGGGGACAGGGAACGCGGCTGCCTTCTCGGAGGTCCTCATGCTACGAGACCAAGCCGAATCACGCGTCCCCTCGATACCGATTTCGATTTCGATTTCGATTTCGTCGCTTGCTTCACCATCTACCCTTTTGGAAGGACCCTACCCACCCCGATGGCCAGGTCGAAAGCGCCCCCTGCGCCCTCTGCGGGAGGCTCCCCGGATGGGGACAGGGAAAGCGGCTACCGTTTCGGAGGTCCGCCCTCAGCAAGCTGGTTTTGCAACCCCACAAGAAATTCTCTAACATAGTCATATTCCCTCTGATTCCACCTGAAGGCCTACTCATTCCCAATCAGCGAGGCAACCGCGTGGTGCATACCTCTTTTTTTTCCAATTCCTCTTTCGTCTATCTCGTCGAATCGAAGCATGCCTTGACTCCGGATGCGCATGCTCGGCTGGCCTGGCTCCTGGGCACGCCTGCGGAGGCCTCGACAACGGTTTCCGGGCGTTTTATCGGGCCACGACGTGAGATCGTGACACCATGGTCGACGAACGCGAGTGAGATCGCGGCGAATGTCGGCATTGAGGGCATCACGCGGTTGGAACGTTTCCGCCGTGTACCTGAGGGGGATGCGCCCCATTTCGATCGGATGCTGGAGAGTGCTTACGAACGGCTGGACGCCGACAGCCTCAGGATCGACGAGGCGCCGCAACCGGTTATCGCGGTTGAAGATATTGCTGCTTTCAACGCGACCGCCGGCCTGGCTCTCTCCCCGGACGAGATCGAGTATTTGGAGAGCGTCCGAAAAGAGTTGGGGCGCCCGTTGACCGATTCCGAGCTCTTCGGCTTTGCGCAGATCAACTCGGAACACTGTCGGCACAAGATCTTCAATGGGCTGTTCGTCCTGGACGGGCGTGAGCAGGAGAAGACCCTGTTTGCTCTGATCAAGGAGACCTCAGCGGTGGCCGGTGGGAATCTGGTCTCGGCTTACAAGGACAACGTGGCTTTTACCCGGGGACCAGAGATCCTGCAGTTTGCGCCGGACCGTGCGGACGTGGCCGGCTTCTTTTCGCTGCGCCCGATCTCATCGGTCCTATCGCTGAAGGCGGAGACGCACAATTTTCCTACGACCGTGGAACCGTTCAACGGCGCATCGACCGGCAGCGGCGGTGAGATCCGCGACCGAATGGCGGGTGGACGTGGGAGTCTGCCCCTGGCGGGGACAGCGGTCTACATGACCTCCTACCCACGGCATACGGAGCAAGAGAATCGGGAGTGGGAGCACCGGATCAGGCCGCGCGAGTGGAAGTATCAGGACCCCCGGCAACTGCTGATCAAGGCATCCAATGGCGCGTCCGATTTCGGCAACAAATTCGGGCAACCGCTCATCAACGGTTCACTTCTCACCTTCGAAGGCGAGGTCACGATCGAGGGGCGAAGTCAGCTCTATGCGTACGACCGGACGATCATGCTGGCCGGCGGCGTTGGCTATGCCAATGAGGGCCACGCGCTCAAGTCGCACCCGCAGGTCGGCGACAAGGTGATCCTGCTGGGCGGCGACAACTATCGCATCGGCATGGCAGGCGGCTCGGTCAGCTCGGTCGACACCGGTGCCTATGCCGAGGAGATCGAGCTGAGTGCGGTACAGCGTGCCAATCCCGAGATGCAGAAGCGGGTGTTCAATGCCATTCGGGCGTTAGCGGAGCAGTCGGTGAATCCGATTCGGATGATCCACGACCATGGTGCAGGCGGGCACATCAACTGTTTGAGCGAGCTGTTCGAGGACGTCGGCGGGGTGATTCGGATCGATACTCTGCCGATCGGCGACCCGACGCTTTCTGCGCGTGAGATCTTGTGCAACGAGTCGCAGGAGCGGATGGGACTCCTGATGGCTGCGGCGGATGTCGCGCTGCTTGAGCGAATTGCGGAGCGCGAGCGCGCGCCGATGTATGTCGTTGGAGAGGTCACGGGTGATCATCAGATCCAGTTTGTCGACGACTCCGGCAGCAAGCCGTTCGCGCTCTCGACGGACATGTTGTTCGGGAGCTCGCCGCGGACGGTCCTTGCCGATTCGGCACTGCCGATCAACGGCGGGCTCGTTTCGGCCGCGGTCGAGGATGCGCACGACCTGCTCTCGCTTTTGAAGCAGGTGTTATCGCTGGAGGGCGTGGCCAGTAAGGACTGGTTGACGAACAAGGTTGATCGCAGTGTGACGGGGCGCATCGCGCTGCAGCAGTGCACGGGTCCGCTCCAGCTGCCGTTGAACGACTATGGCGCGGTTGCCTTGGATTTTCGTGCGGAATCCGGAATCGCGACGGCGATTGGGCATGCCAGCGTTGCGGGACTGGTCGACGAGCGTGCCGGATCGGTCCTGAGCATAGCCGAGGCGTTGACGAACCTGGTTTTCGCCCCATTAAAGGATGGGCTCAGCACGGTCGCCTTGAGTGCGAACTGGATGTGGCCGGCGAAGCAACCCGGAGAGGATGTGCGGCTGTATCGTGCGGTTCAGGCGGCCTCGCAGTTTGCGTGTGCGCTGGGGATCCCGATTCCGACGGGGAAAGATTCGCTCTCGATGACGATGAACTATCCCGACGGTGAAGCGGTCCGCGCACCGGGGACGGTGGTCATCTCCGCGATGGGCGAGTGTGTCTCGACGCGGCACTGTGTCACGGCCGACCTAAAGCCGGTTCCGGCCTCGCGCCTGCTTTACATCGATCTCTCCGGTGAATCGCGGTTTCCGCTGGGCGGCAGTGCCTTTGCCCAGGTGCGCGGGGTGGTTGGTTCCGATTATCCGACGGTGCGGAATCCGGGGCGGTTCAAGGCGGGGCTGGAAGCGATTCAACAATGGATTGCGGCTGGGAAGGTGCTGGCTGGGCACGACGTCTCCAGCGGTGGGCTGCTGGTGACCTTGTGTGAGATGGCGTTTGCCGGCGCAAGTGGGATGACTCTCAATCTGAATGAGCGGGGAGAGGTCCTGATTGCGCGCCTCTTCTGCGAAAAGCCGGGGGTGGTGCTACAGATTGCGGACCAAGACGTGGCGGAGGTGCAAAAGACCTTCGCGGCCATAGGCTTGAAGGCCGAGGAGGTAGCGCGTCCGGGGGGGAATGATATACGTCTGGTCGCGCCCGACTTCGCGTTTTCGGCGTCCTGGCGCGACCTCTGTCGGGTATGGTTTCGGCCGTCGACCCTGCTTGATGCCTGGCAGGTTGCACCGGGCAAAGCGGAGGAGCGTTTTGCCACCTTTGACCGCAATCACCTCTGTTTCCGGCATCCTGAGGGATTCGACGGTGCCTTATCGACATTGGGACTGACGTTGAACCGGACGGAGCCGAGTGGGGTGCGTGCGGCGATCATCCGTGAGAAGGGGACCAACGGCGATCGTGAGATGGCGTTTGCGATGCACCTGGGCGGGTTTGACGTCAAGGACATCACGATGAGCGATCTGATGTCGGGGCGTGAGACGTTACAGGACGTAGGATTTGTGGTCTTTCCCGGAGGCTTCTCCAACAGCGACGTCCTCGGCGCGGCGCGCGGCTGGGCGGGGGCATTCCTCTACAACGAGAACGCGAAGAAGGCGTTGGAGGAGTTTTTTGCGCGGGATGACACGCTTTCGCTGGGTGTCTGCAACGGCTGTCAGCTGATGGTCGAGCTCGGCCTGGTCTCAGGGGCGGGCCGGAGAGTGGAGATGACGCAGAATGCGTCGCACAAGTTTGAGAGTACGTTCCTGGGCGTGAACATCGAGCGCACGACCAAGGCGATTATGCTCCAGTCACTGCTCGGTTGCCGGCTCGGGATCTGGGTTGCGCATGGGGAAGGGCGATTCCTGCTTCCGGACGGTGAAGACGCCTATGACATCGCAATGCGCTATGTCTCGGATGCGTATCCGGCGAACCCCAACGGCTCTGAATTCAATACCGCGGGAATCGTATCGCCTGACGGCAGGCACCTGGCGATGATGCCGCACTTGGAGCGCAGTATTTTCCCATGGCAGTGGGCGTATCGTCCCAACATGGAGCCATGGGATGTGACCCCCTGGGTACGCGCATTCCAAGCCGCGCGCGCCTGGGTGGAGCAGGCGCGGTAGAGCTGGGACCCGTCCGGAAACGCTATGGGCCAAAGCCGGGCGACCGGATGGGGAGGCCTCGCGCAGAGGCGCAGAGGCGCAGAGGAATATTGGGAGGGGGCAACTGCGATTCGCCAGCACCCTCCCGTTGCCCCTCGTCTTTCTCGTACTCCTACTCGCTCTCCCAACCTCTCGTGATCTATCTATTTCCTCGTGTACGGGAACGTGTACCGCTTCGCTGTGTACGCGTACGTTTCTGGGTACAACAGGGCCTTGACCCTCACCCCCCTCCATGGCCAAGTCGAAAACGCCACCGCGCCCTCTGCGGGAGGCTCTCCGGATCGGGATGGGGCGGTCAGAGGTTGGGAAAGCGGCTATCGAGGGCCCGTCCGAAAAGGCGCGTTCCTCCAGGCCTCGCCTCCAGGAGATGGTTGCCGATCGCCCCGATCATTGTCGGAATCGGGGTCGGAAT
>CALLYA010000008.1 GCA_937875495.1 uncultured Verrucomicrobiota bacterium | reverse complement strand
AGGAACTTCTAGTTCCAGTTTGACAGACCACATGCCTGCGCCTCTGCGCGAGGCCCTCCGGATGGCAGCACGCGAAGTCGTGCTGCGTATCAAGACTTTAAATTCGCCGGATCATCGGCGAGAGTCCGGAAGTTTGAGGAGATGGGATTTTCGTTTGGAAAACTTTTTTTTGGGGCCGGTGACGCCCGACACCGGCGGAAAGGCGAGATTGTGAGCATTTTTTCTCAGGCATGGCCGGAATTCACGGAGGCGGAGGATTCACTCTCCGTCTTGGTCAAACTATCGCGGTACTACGGGAGTGATCCCTCATACGTCCTTGCTGGAGGGGGCAACACCTCGTTCAAGACCGACGCGACCTTGTACATCAAGGCGAGTGGAGTCGCGCTCAGTGAGATCGGACCCGAGGGGTTTGTGCCCATGGATCGCGCGCGCCTGCGCGAGCTGGAGCACGCGGAGCTGGGGTCCGACCCGGATGCACGCGAAGCCGGCTACAAGAAAGCGCTGATGGAGAGTCGGCTGCTGCCGGAGTCGGGGTTGCGTCCGAGTGTGGAGTGCTATCTGCACCACCTGATCCCCGGGGCGTTTGTCTGCCACACGCATTCCACGCTCGCGAACATGCTGACCTGTACCGAGCGCGGGGCGGAGTTGTGTGCGGAGTGGTTTGGCGATTCGGTCCTGTGGGTACCGTATGTCGATCCTGGCTTCACGCTGGGGCGTCTGCTGCAGGAATTGCTGCAAAAGCACCGTGAGCACACGGGGTTGGTGGTGCCGGATGCGATCCTGATGGCGAACCACGGCCTGATCGTGGCCGGGGACACCCCGGAAGAGGTGCGGGCGCGGACGGACCGTGTCCTGGCGGTGATCGAGAACCGGGTCTCCACGGAGGTATTGGCGGAGGCCTATGGCGCACCTGCGCTCGTGGCCGGGGATGAAAAGCGGGCGCTTTTGAACCGGCTCATGCCGGCGATCCGTGCGGCGATGGCCGAGGCGGGCACCCTGCCGGTGGTGCTGTTTGATGACAGCCCGGCGGCGGTTGCATTGGCAGGCTCGGGGCAGGGGCGTACGATGGTCGAGGGCGGTCCGCTGACCCCGGATCAGATCGTCTACTGCAGCAGCTTCCCGCTCTGGTTGGCGGATCCGGCAGGGTTGGCTGCTGAGGCCGGATTGCAGTCGCTGCTGGCGGCGATCCGCGCACACAGAGCTGCGCACAAGGTCTTTGCGCGAGTCATCATCCTGGAGGGGCTCGGGCTGGTGGGGGTCGGTGCCAATCCCGCCGCGGCGGGGACGGTGCGTGATGTCTACCTCGACGTGGTGAAGGTCATGGCCGGCGCGAAGCTGCTCGGCGGGGTGCACTACATGACGGAGCGGGAGCGGAACTTCATCGAGGACTGGGAGGTGGAGTCGTACCGCCGGAAGGTGCATGCCGACAAGGCGGCGGCGGGCGGCCTGGGGCGTGTCCAGGGAAAGGTCGCGGTGGTGACTGGTGCGGCGCAGGGGTTCGGCCGCGAGATCGCTGCGCGGTTGGCCGCGCAGGGGGCGTTTGTTGCGGTCGGCGATATCAACCAGGACGGGGTCCTTCAAGCCGCGCAGGAGATGTGTGATGAGCATGGAGCGGGACGGGTCCTCGGCGTGGCGATGAACGTGACGGACGCGGCCTCGATCGAGGGCGGATTGCATGCGGTGGTCCGTGCCTTCGGCGGGGTGGATCTCTTCATCTCGAATGCGGGCGTTTTGCGTGCGGGTTCGGTAAAGGCGCTTGCGGAGCGCGATTTCGATTTCGTGACCAGCGTCAACTACAAGGGCTATTTTCTGTGTGTGCAGAAGGTTGCGCCGCTGATGGCGGTGACGCACGAGGTTGCGTCCGGGGTCTGGACCGACATCATCCAGATCAACAGCAAGAGCGGATTGGAGGGCTCCAACAAGAATGGCGCCTATGCCGGCAGCAAATTCGGCGGGGTCGGCTTGACGCAGTCCTTTGCGATGGAGTTGGTCGAGGACGGGATCAAGGTGAACTCGATCTGTCCGGGCAATTTCTTTGACGGTCCGCTCTGGTCGAATCCGGAGAACGGCCTGTTCGTGCAGTACTTGCGCACGGGCAAGGTCCCCGGCGCGAAGGACGTGGGTGACGTTCGCCGGTTTTACGAGGCCAAGGTCCCGATGGGGCGCGGCTGCGAGGCGGACGACGTCTTCCGGGCCATCCTGTATTTGGTGGAGCAGAAGTATGAAACAGGGCAGGCGCTCCCGGTGACGGGTGGGCAAGTCATGCTGCATTGAGGTCTGCCGGACGGCCGCGGCAGGCCGGTCGACAGGTGCCCCGCTTTCCATTGGTGAAACGGGCAGGTTGAGGTAGTATAGACGGAGCGAGATGGCATGGGCGGTCTTCGGTCTTTCGGGATTGAAGGCCGTGTCATGCGTAACCAAACAATTCGCCTTGGTGAGTGGAATCATGACCGAATCCAATGGAACTCTTCCCGCGAAGCAGTATGCGGTCCAGCTCGTAGGTCCGGATCAGCTGGCAATCAATCGGGCCAAAGACGTGCCGCAGCCGAAATCGCACGAAATTCTTGCGAAGGTAGAGGCCGTGGGTCTCTGCTTTTCGGATCTCAAGCTGTTGAAGCAATTCGACCAGCATGCGCGTAAATCGGAGATTGTTTCGGGGATCGAGCCGGATGTCCTTGCGGACATCCAGAGCTATGTCCCTGGTGCCAAGCCGACGGTTCCCGGCCACGAACTGGTCTGCCGAATCGTGGCGGTTGGGGACGCGGTGCAGCGGCACAAGGTCGGCGAGCGCTGCCTGGTTCAGACCGATTACCGGGATTTGAAGACGGCCGGCTCGAATGCCGCCTTCGGGTACAACTTTGAGGGCGGCCTTCAGGAATACGTCATCATGGACGAGCGTGTGGTGACCGACTCCAAGGGGGAGCGGTTTCTGATTCCGGTCGAGGAGGACCAGAGTGCATCCGCCATCGCCTTGGTCGAGCCCTGGGCCTGCGTGGAGGACTCCTATGTCAATGAGGAGCGCAACACGATCCGTTCCGGCGGTCGGTTGCTGGTCGTGGCCGCGTCCGGGCGAAAGGTTCGCGGCATCGAGAACGCCTTTGGCTCGAACGGCCCGCCCGCGGAGATCCACTACGCGTGCGCGGATTCCGGTCAGGTCGAGGAGCTGTTGAAGCTCGATCCATTGGCCCAGGCGGTTGTGGACCTCTCCCAATTGAAGGATGAGGCGTATGACGACATCCTCTATTTCGGCACCGAGCGCGACGTCCTGAATGTCCTGAACGACAAGCTGGGCAAGGGCGGAATCATGAACGTCATTCTCGGTGGCGGCCGGATTGACGCGCCGGTTTCGATCGGGGTCGGCCGGATCCACTATGGGCTCACCCGCTGGATCGGCACCCAGGGGTTACGCGCTGATGAATCGTACGCGATGATTCCGAAAACGGGCGAGATCCGTGCCAACGAGCACGTATTGGTGGTCGGCGCGGGCGGGCCGATGGGGCAGATGCATGTCCTGCGCAACCTCTCCACGGGGCTCCCCGGCGTCTCGGTGGTTGGCACCGATTTCGACAATGACCGTCTCAACGGCCTGCGCAAGAAGGCGGAACCGATTGCCCGTCAGAATGATGCGCGACTCGACCTGGTCAATACACAGGAGCGCCAGGTGACGGGGCCGTTCTCCTATATCGCGATCATGGCGCCGGTCCCGGCCTTGGTGGCCAAGGCGGTCGAAGACGCGGCGCCCGGTGCGATCATCAACATCTTCGCGGGGATTCCCGCGCCGGTGAAGCACGACATGGATCTCGACATGATCATCGAGAAGCGCTGTTTCCTGTTTGGGACGAGCGGCTCATCGATCCGCGACATGATGATCGTGCTGGAGAAGGTCCAGACCGGGCGTTTGAGCACGAATGCCAGCGTGGACGCGATCTCCGGAATGGCGGGTGCCACGGATGGGATCCGTGCCGTTGAGAATCGTACGCTGGCCGGCAAGATCATCGTCTATCCCTGTCTACACGAAACCGGTCTGATCCCCTTGAGCGAGCTGAAGGATCATTTCCCGACGGTCGCGGACAAGCTTGAGGACGGCCAGTGGACCGCAGCGGCCGAGCAGGAATTGGTCCGGCAATCCGATTGCCACAGGCGAACGGAGTGACCGATCGATGATGTCGAGCGGTGATCGTACATTCGTTGGATTTGGATTCGGTCCGATCCAGAGTGGGCTTTTCCTATTGGAGGCGTATCGGTCGGGCAATTTTTCCCGGTTGGTCGTCTCTGAGATCGACGAAGCCCTGGTGCGTGCGGTCCGCGCCGCCGGCGGGGATTACTGGGTCAACATCGCGCATCCGGACGGGATCGAGACCGTTCGGATCCACGGGGTGGAGGTACTCAATCCGCAGGTGGACGCCGATCGGGTCCAGCTGCTGCGCGCGATCGGGGAGGCGGACGAGATGGCCACGGCCTTGCCGAGCGTGCGCTTGTTCAAGGACCAAGCACCGTCGTCGGTGGCCAGGCTCCTCGTGGACGGCTGCCAGGCGGCGCGCGGGGGTGGGGCGGCCGTGATCTATGCCGCCGAAAACCACAACTACTCTGCGGAACTCCTGCAATCGGCGGTGGAAGAGGCTGCGGAAGGCGGATTACACCTCGGCGCGTTCACCTCGAGCGGCCGCCGGCTTCAGTTCCTCAACACGGTGATCGGCAAGATGAGCGGCGTGATCACCGACCCGGCTGTGATCGAGCAGCTGGGGCTGCACCCGTTGGCGGTTGGCTTGCAGCGGGCGGTATTGGTCGAGGAGTTCAACCACATCTTGATCTCACGCATTCGCCATCCGGGGTTTGAGCGTGGGATCGGTGTCTTCGAGGAGAAGGCCGACCTGCTTCCGTTTGAGGAGGCGAAGCTCTTCGGGCACAACGCCATTCATGCGCTGCTGGGGTATCTTGCCAATCTGCACGGACTCGAGACCATGGCGCAGCTGCGGGCGTTCCCGGAATTAATGAGCACGGGCCGGTTGGCGTTTGCCGAGGAATCGGGTGCGTCACTGATCAGGAAATACGATTCCATCCGGGAGCCGCTCTTCACGCCGGCCGGGTTTGCCGCCTACGCCGACGATCTTCTCGAGCGCATGACCAATCCGCACCTGCATGACCTGGTTGAACGGGTCATTCGCGATCCGGGGCGAAAGCTGGGTTGGAACGACCGCTTGATCGGCACCATGCGGTTGGCCTTGGATCAAGGGGTGGATCCGGCGCGCCTCGCAATCGGCGCCGCGGCGGCCTTGGCGGAGCTGATGCTGCGTCCCACAGGCAAGGAGCCGTCGCTTCGGGAGCTATTCAATCAATCCACAATTCCCGCCTTCGATTGGGGCCGGGCCATGCTGGTATTGGACACCTGCTGGGGCGATGCCGCACCGGAGGACGCCCAGCGCCGACCGGTCCTGGAATGGATCGCCCGTGGCTGGACCCAGCTCCTGGGGTAAAGCCGATCGGAAAGGCAGACCGGAGAGCCTCGCGCAGAGGCGCAGAGGCGCGGTGGCGTTTTCGACCTGGTTACGGGTTGAGTAGGATCGACGCTTTGATCCCCAACTTTTGGGGATTTTTTAAGTTAAAACCGTTTTCTGCAGACCAAGACAATTGCCGAAAGCAGCTCTGGCGTTTCTGCATTCCCTGCCTCCCTATCCGGAGCAGCTCTTCTCGTCTCAGCCTGGTTCAACGGAACATCGGTCTCTTCTGAGCGATGATTTTCATTGTCGATGCGGTGACCACGCAACCGAGGATAAAACTGAGAACCGAGAGCAAAATGGCGCCGCCGACGCCACCTCTACGGGACCGCGCGTTTTCCGGCTGCTGCGTGTTCTCCTCCGCGACGTCGGTTGTGGCGGTCTCCAATTGACCCTCACCCTGTTGCAAGGTCTGATTGGAAGCTGCCGCGGCGCGGCCGCCGGAATTGGCAGGGGCCACGGCCGCTTGGGCCGTCGGGGCACTGGCCTGGTTCTGGGCCATGGTGAGGAAGGCTTGTCCCAGCAGGCTCATCGCCTCCTCGTCACGCTTGATGCGGTCTTTTGCGCCGGCCACGACCGCGATCGCGCGCAGGCCGTTGCGCACGGCCGTCGCGCAGATGGTATAGCCGGCCACGGAGGTATAGCCGGTCTTGAGTCCGTCTGCGCCCTGGAAATTCCAGAGCAGTTTGTTGTGACTGGTCATTTCGGTCTCGCCCGGCCGGAAGACGCGGTGGGTGACGGATGTGTACTGCGTTGCCTCGGGGAAGTTTTTGAGCAGGTGATAAGAGAGTGTGGCGAGGTCGCGCGGGGTGGAGACATCGGGACCGGCCATTTCGGAGAGGATCAGGCCGTGTGGCGAGTGGAACGTGGTGTTGTTCATTCCCAGTGCCTTCGCCTTGTCGTTCATCAAACGGACGAACGCCTCCACGCTTCCTGCCATATGTTCCGCCAGGGCGACGGCCGCGTCGTTGGCTGATTGGACCATCAAGGCGTAGAGCATATCCTCGACGGGAAAGGTCTCCCTGGGATCGAGGTAGACTTGGGAGCCGCCCATGCGATAGGCGCGGGTGGAGACGGCCACCGGTTCCTTCAGGTCGACGATCTTCAGGTCGAGTGCCTCGAGATAGATATAGAGGACCATCAACTTGAGGGAGCTGGCGGGGTAGCACTTGGCGTCCGCGTTGTTCTCCCAGAGCACCGCACCGGTCTGTCCATCCAAGGCGATGGCGCCGATGTAGGGATCCTTGGATATGGGCGTCGCGGCCGTTGCGGGTGTGGCGGCGGCAAGGATCCATAGGGTCGCGATGAAAGTGGGAATCCAGAGGTGTTTCATGGGTTTAATCACCTGATGAGGCGGGTTGCATGCTCCTTTTCGGGCCTTGGCGGGGTCCATAGCCTGGGTCAAAGCGCGATGGCTTTGAATCTTCCTATAGATCACAGGGGTTCGGCCGCAAGTAGAATTGTAGCAGGTCGCGCGCACGCCTGCTTTTTGTCCAGGATAATCCGGCCGTGCGGCGGGAGGTTAGTGTTGGGCGACCCCCCCACGCCGAGTCATGCGCCCCATCGATTTCGATACCGATACCGACCCCGACCCCGATGAGGGGAGGACTCCCGCAGAGGGCGCAGAGGACGCAGAGGCAACCCGTTACTCGCGCGAAGCGCTCCGGATCTGACCTCTGACCTCCGACCTCCGACCTCGCGCGGGGGCCTGAAGCCCACGCGCCGCGGCACGCCCCGTCGTGCCGCGAATCCGTTTCGGCTTGATCCACAGGGCGCATTTTCCTTATGAACGGATGCTTACTACTTCCCGCCGACTGGGCGTGTGCGGTCGGAGCGGGTGACTTGGTTGAAGGGGGAGGACGATGTGAGGGATACTCAGAGTCGAGCTTGGAAGTGGCGTGGTTCGGGTCGGCCGGTCTGCTGTTTGATCGGGCTGTTCTGTTTGGGCATGCGGATGTTGTCCGCGGCGGAAACGTTGCCGGAGGGCTGGCGCGCGGCCGATCCGGTCGTTTCCTTGATCAACCGGGGCGTGGCACAGATGGGTCAGTACGACTATGCCGCGGCGGTCGACACCTTCTCCGCCGCGGTCGAGCAGGCTCCGGGTTTGTTGGAGGCCAATCTGAACCTGGCCATCGCGCTCTTCAACCGTGCCGGCAAGGAGGATCTCGCCCAGGCCGTTGCCCTCGCCGACACGTTGGTCGACCGCTTCCCGGGCGACATTCGGGTCCTTTTTCTGCGCGGGGTCATGGCGCTCTTCGGGGGGGAGGACGAAACGGCACGCCAGCTCATGGAGCGTGTGCTCGAGCGCGATCCGAGCCAATCGCACGCGTGGTTTCTCCTGGCCAGGAGTAAGGAGCATTCCGACCTGAACTACCGCGACGACCTGGAGCGTGCGGTCGAGTTAAACCCGGGCTTGGTCAGCGCCTACTACTACCTGATGCGTGCGGCGATCAAGGAGGGGGATCGTGCCAAGGCGGAGGAATACCGGGATCAGTTCACACGGCTGCGGGAGAGTCCGCTGGCGGACACGGTCGTGCTGCCGCAGTACCAGCAGATGGGGCCGCTTGCATTGGCGCAGCTGATGCCGGATCCGCCGACCGCGCCGGTCACGCTGGGTGAGCTTACGATCGAGCCCGGCGCTTGGCTTTCGCAGACCGACACCGGCGAGGGCGCTGAGTTCTTCACGGGCGCATGGGGCGATCTAAATGGAGACGGCCTGTTGGACCTGATCGCGTTGCGGCGGGATGCCGAACGCCCGGTCGGGATTCTCCTCGGCCGGGCAGGCGGGGCGCTGATGCCGCCGGTTTTCCCGAGTCTGAAGCTGCCCGTGGAATGGTCGCCGAGCGCGATCGCGCTGGGGGATTACGACAACGATGGGGTGCAGGATCTCTACTTGGTCGGTGCTTCTGAAAACGTGCTGCTCAGGGGCGGACCGGATTTAGCGTATGAAGATGTGACTGAATCCGCGGGGGTTTCCGGCGGCAGGGCGGAGACCTGGGGCGCCTATTTCCTGGACTTGGATCATGATGCGGATCTGGATCTCTTTCTGTGCAACCGCGGCCCGGATATGCTGCTTCTGAATCAGGGGGACGGCCGGTTTGCGGATGTCTCACAAGCCGCGGGAGTCACGAACACGGACCGTGCGAGCATCGGCCTGGCGGCCGCGGACATCGACGGCGATCGCGATCTCGACCTGCTGGTGGTGCATGAGACTGGCGCGCCGACGCTGCTGATCAACGAGCGTTTTGGACGTTTTCGTGTCGATGAAAAGAGCAGCGGGCTGCTGCCTCCGGCATCGGCGGGACTGATGCAGGATTTCAGCGGAGATGGTCGGCCGGATCTTTTCCTGATTCCCCGGGAAACGGGTGCGGGCGGCGGGTTATTTCTGGGCGATGGTGCGGGCGGTTTCACCCGGAACTCGCCATTTGACGGGGTCCTTGCCGCATTGGCCTCGCATGGGGCGGTCCGAGCCTTGCGATTCGGCGATTGGGACCTGGACGGCGATTGGGATGTCGCCCTCTTTTCCAGTGGCGGACACTTATTGCTCAACGACGGACGCGGGCGGTTTCGGCTCCTGCCTGAGCTCTGGAGCGCGGACGGACTGACCGGCGCGATCTCCTTGGACTGTGTCGATGTCGATGGTGATGGCCACGCGGACCTGGTCCTATTCAAGCAGGATGGGATTGAGCTGCTCGCCACGCGCATGACCCCACCCGGGACATGGCTGGGGGTGAGTCCGACCGGGCATCGCGGCGCGGACAAGCGGACCCGAAGTCCCGCGAGCGGCTACGGCACGCGCCTGGGGGTTCGTTGCGGGCTGAATTCCCAGACCCTGTTCTTTCATGGGCTGAACGGTGGGCGGAATCAGTCTCATCTGCCGGCGGTCTTCGGCCTGGGCGGGGCGACGCAGGCCGATTCCCTGTCGTTTGTCTGGCCGGACGGGGTGACGCAGGTGGAGATCGCGATGGCCGCGGGGGCGGTACACCGGGTCATGGAACTGGAGCGGAAGGTCTCGAGTTGTCCGGTCCTTTTCAGTTGGGACGGCCGGCACTTTGAGTTCGTGACGGACTTCGCGGGCGTGGGTGGCTTGGGCTACTACGTGGCCCCTGGGGAGTATGCCCCGCCGCAGATCCAGGAGGCGGTGAAGCTCGAACCGCACCAATTACAGCCGAAGGCAGGGCTGTTTGAGCTGCGCATTTGCGAGCCGATGGAGGAGGTCGCTTACATCGATCGTCTGGAGTTGTGCGCGATCGATCATCCCGCCGGCACCGAAGTCTATCCTGACGAACGCCTGGCTGTGTCGGGTCCGCCCCCGAGTCACCGGCTCTTGTCCATTGATGAGCCGGTCTTCCCGATTGCGGCGCATGGACCTGGGGGTGAGGACTGTACCGACCGGATATTGCGGGTAGACCGGACCTACGCCTATCAGCCCAAGCTGGATCGGCGCTACATGGGCTTCTGTACCCCGCACAGTTTGGTCTTGAGGTTTGATGATCGGCTTGCGGCATGGGCGGCAGACGATCCGGTCTTTCTGATGATGCATGGCTGGATTGAGTATCCGTATTCGCAGACGACCTATGCGGCGGCCCAATCGGAGGTGGGTTGGGAACCGATGCGGTTGGAGCTGCTGGAGGCTGATGGCAGCTGGCGGACATTATTGGAGGATGCCGGCGCTCCGGGCGGGATGGGGCGGATGTTCACGGCCGATGTGACCGGGCTGTTACCACGGGGGGGCTGCACCCTGCGCCTGACGACCAACCTGGAAATCTATGTGGACCAGCTCTATCTCGCTCGGGATGCGGGGGTTTCGGAGGAGCATGTGCACACGGCACCACTGGTCCGCGCGGAGGCACGGCGACTTGGCTTTCCACTGGAATACTCCCCGGACGGGGGGCATCCGCTCCTGTACACGTATGACATCATCGAGGCGTCCTCGCCGTTTAAGGTGCCCCGCGGCCGCTACACGAGGTTTGGACCGGTCGAGGAGTTGGTGATGGAGTTCGACGATCGCTATGTGATCATCGGCTCCGGCGATGAATTGGCCGTGAGCTTTGATGCCACGGGCCTCCCGGTCCTGCCGGAGGGTTGGGTGCGCAGTTACATTCTGATCTCGCACGCCTATTGTAAGGATATGGACCTTTACACGGCCGAGGGCGATACGGTGGCGCCGTTGCCGTTTGCGGCGATGTCGGCGTATCCATACCCCGCGGGCGAGCCCACGCCGTTTGATGATCAGGCCGAAGGTCCGTTGGGTGTGGAGCGATGGTGAAGGGGTAGCGGACGTTTGGCCTGCTGATGCGGGGAGGGCTCCCGCAGAGGGCGCAGAGGGCGCAGAGGAGGGGTGGAGCAGTGGCGATAGGGTAGCGGACGTTTGGCCCGCAGATGATCGGAGACTCGGGCTTATTCCCACAAGCATTCCAGGCCGACGCACGCGTTTCATCGATACCGATTCCGATACCGACCCCGACCCCGATGAGGGGAGGACTCCCGCAGAGGGCGCAGAGGGCGCAGAGGGCGCAGAGGAGGGGTGGAGCAGTGGCGATAGGGTAGCGGACGTTTGGCCCGCAGATGATCGGAGACTCGGGCTTATTCCCACAAGCATTCCAGGCCGACGCACGCGTTTCATCGATACCGATTCCGATACCGACCCCGACCCCGATGAGGGGAGGGACTCCCGCAGAGGGTGCAGCGGCAACCAGTAACTCGCGCGAAGCGCTCCGGATCTGACCTCCGACCTCCGACCTCCGACCTCGCGCGGGGGCCTGAAGCCCCCGTGCCGCAGCACGCGAAGTCGTGCTGCGAATCCGCCCCCCGTGCTGCGAGCGCTCAATTTTCCGACTGGATTCTTGCAATTGCCCGCGGGCTCCTCTATGGGGTAGGAGACGTTTGGCCATGGATGCGACACCGCGTCTCGGCCGACGAGTGATCGTTTTGGGGCGGACCCCCGGAGGGGCCGGGTCCCACGCGATGTCGGACTTTGAATCCCGTCAGGACCGGAAGGTAGCAGCGGTAAGGAGATCCCGGCATGTGCTGTGGGCGCGCCCGGCCCCTTCGGGGGCCAGCTCAGACCATGAAAAGGGCCCTGTCGCAGGGAGGTTAGTTCCACGGATGCAATACACTGTACTTGCCCGAAAATACCGTCCCCAACAGTTCGACGACCTCGTTGGACAGGAGCACATCAGCCGAACCCTCAAGAACGCGATTGCGCATCAGCGGGTGGCGCACGCCTATCTTTTTGTTGGGCCGCGTGGGATTGGAAAGACATCGGCCGCGCGCATCCTGGCCAAGGCGTTGGTCTGTGAGCATGGGCCGACGGAGACCCCTTGCGGAGTGTGCAGCTCCTGTCGGGAGGTCGCGGCAGGGACCAATCTGGATGTCCTGGAGATCGACGGCGCCTCGAATCGAGGCATCGACGAGGTCCGCGCGATCCGTGACAACGTCCGTTACAGTCCCTCGCACGCGCCGTACAAGATCTACATCATCGACGAGGTCCATCAGATCACGCGCGATGCGTTCAACGCGCTGTTGAAGACCCTGGAGGAGCCGCCGCCGCATGTGAAGTTCTTCTTTGCGACGACGGAGGCGCACAAGGTCCCGACGACGATTCTGTCCCGTTGTCAGCGCTTTGACCTGCGTCGGATTCCGACGCCTGCGATTGTCCAGCGCCTGCAAGAGATTGCGGCAGCCGAGAAGATTGATGCAGATCCGCGTGCGCTGCAGGCTATTGCGCGTGCGGCGGACGGCGGGATGCGGGATGCGCTCTCGACGCTTGACCAGCTGATAGCCTTTTGCGGCGAGCGTATTGGTGAGGATGACGTCCTGACGGCGCATGGCCTGGCTTCGCGCGATCAGCTGTTGCAGCTGGCGACGGCGACCTTGTCCGGCGCGCTGGAGGACGCCTTTGCGGTCATTCAGGATAGCTACCAGGCCGGGCGCGACCTGCATCGGATCCTCCTCGACATGGTCGCGCTCTTCCGAGACCTGGTCGTGGTGAAGGCGGCGAAACAGCCGAAGGGCCTGGTCGATCTGGGCCAGGACGAGATTGATCAGCTCACGCCCCTGATCGGGGAGGTCTCACTCGACCGTTTGGTCCGGATTCTGGATCTCTTTTCCCTTGCGGAGGGGCGTCTGCGACAGGTGATCTCTCACCGCGCGCTCCTGGAGATGACGGTGATTAAGGCCTCCCAGCTTGCCTCTCAGCCCTCGATCAACGAGGTCTTGGCGGTGATTCAGAAGCTGCGGGAGACCGGCCCGGATTTTAAGGCGGGCGGCGTGAGCCGCCCGAGCCCGACGACGTCGACGCCTGCACCGCCACGCGCCACGCCGCCAACCAACGCACCCCAAACTTCCGCACCTGAACCGGGCCCGCGTGCGGAGGATGCGCCCCGGGCCGCGCGGACGGCCGAGTCCGACCCCTCTCCGGCCGCCGGCGCGCCGACTTCCCCGCCGCCGGCGCGCCCGAGTGCACCCGAGCCCGAGTCCCGCCAACAGCCCGAATCCCGCCCGCGGGAAGATGAGGCGGCTGAGCGCTCACGGCCTGCGCCGGTTGCGCCGCGGCCTGCAGCGGATGCCGGGGCACAGCATATTCCGCTCAGCGCGACGGATGAGATTTGGCAGGCGCTGCTGCGCCGTGTGGAGGGGAGTTTTGTATTGCGTTCGATCCTGTTCGCAGGCAGTCCCGTCGGGTTGGACGGCGCCGGCAACTGGGTGATTGAATTCCCCGACGGATCGGAAGTGATGGAGGAGCTGACGAACAAGCCGGATTACCTTCTGCTGGTCGCTCGCTTTCTTGAGCGGTTCAGCGATGAGAAGGTGACGGTCGTGGCACGGACCACCGGTGGGCAGCCACCGCAAGATCCGAAACCGAAGCCACCGCTCCTTGACGGGCCGACGTCCGCGCCGCCCACGCCCGAACCGCCCACGCCGGCGGCGCCCGATGATGCTCCAACGGACGCAGCCGAGGATTCGGGCGAGTTTGATGAGGAGCCTTCCGCCGAGGATTGGGCTTCCCTCGACCAACCCGCGGACGTGGGGTCAGAGGATGTCGCATCAGGCGTGGAAGAGCCCGGCGGTGGGGCGGCCGACGAGTCCTCGCCGACGGATCTTGAGGAGTCCGCCCCTGAGGCGACGGCATCGGAGCCTGAGGATCAGCCTACGGAGCACGAGAGATCGGCTCCGGCGAAGTCGAGCTGGGCTGCGCGTGCCGCGGATGCGATCAAGCGCAATCGTGGGCGGGGTGATAACGATGCTGATGCACCGCTCGGGTCTGTATTTGAGCGATTATCGGAGAAATATGCGAATGACGCGGTGGATTCCGGTGAAGAGGGCGGTGTTTCGGGGGCCGACAACGCCTCATCCGAACCGCCGACGGATCCTGTTGGGGAGGGGCGTCGCAGATTTCGCACCGGCCTCAAGCGGTTCGAAGCGGATCCCAATGTCCAGGCGGCCATTCAGACTTTTGAAGGCGAGTTGATGGAGATCCAGCGCTGAGTTGGATCATCGGATCCGGGTGCAGGGTCGGCGTGTTCAGGGAGCGGTGTTTGAAGTTGCCAGGGTGGGCTGGCTTCTGCATGGTTACCCCTGATCATGGGAATTGTAGAGCGAAGGCATTTGGGGAGGGTGATCCATGAATATGATGAAGATGATGCGGGAAGTTCAGCAGGCTCAATCCAAGCTGAAGAAGGTCCAGGAGGAGTTGGCTGCCCGCGAAGTTGAAGGCCAGGCCGGCGGCGGCGTGGTCAAGGTCGTTGTGCATGGAGACGGCAATATCGTCGGGATCTCGATCGCGCCGGAGGCGGTGGATCCGAGTGACATCGGCCTATTGGAAGACCTCATCCTCTCCGCGGCACGCTCTGCTCAGGAAAGCGCCCAGAAGTTGATGGCCGACGAGATGGGGAAGGTAGCCGGCGGGCTCAACATTCCAGGGCTCGGTTGATCCGGGTTTTGAATCCAACAGTGGGCGCCTGAGGAGAGTATGGCCAAGGACGTCAGAGTCTACTATCCCGCTTCGATACGGGCTGCGCTGGAGGGGTTGACCACCTTGCCCGGATTGGGGCCGCGCTCTGCCGAGCGCATGGTGCAGCACCTGCTTAGTATGGACACCGAATTGGTGATCCGCCTTGCCGATTCCCTGCGCGGACTGGTTTCGCGTGTGCGCCCCTGCGCGGTATGCGGTTTTTATGCGGAGATCGAGGAGGCAGAAGCGGTCGAGGCGAAGTGCGTCTTTTGCGCGGATGCTCGGCGGGATTCGGCCCTGGTGTGTGTTGTTGAGCAGCCACAGGACGTCGTCCGAATCGAATCGACGGGTGCCTTTGCCGGGTTGTTTCATGTCCTTGGCGGTAGGATCTCCCCACTGGACGGGGTAGGACCGGAGGATCTGCGGATTGCGCCGCTTTTGGCGCGGATCCGTGCGGGTGGGATC
This sequence comes from uncultured Verrucomicrobiota bacterium, assembly GCA_937875495.1. Classification (GTDB taxonomy): domain Bacteria; phylum Verrucomicrobiota; class CALLYA01; order CALLYA01; family CALLYA01; genus CALLYA01. The sequence continues at coordinate 8,544 of CALLYA010000008.1, read as the reverse complement.
GGCGAGTTGATCTTTGCGCTCGGGGGTGACCTCGAGGGCGAGACAACGGCGCACTATCTGGTGGACTGCGTGTCGCGGCTGGGCTTGGAGCACACTCCGAAGCTGACCCGGATTGCGCAGGGTGTACCGGTCGGCAGCGGGCTCGAGTTCGCCGATGCGGCGTCGATCCAGCGTGCACTCGGCAGCCGCACCCTGTTTGAGGACTGAGGTGTCGGCGGACGCACTATCGATCCACGAATCACGGGTGCGTCGGTTCGGACCGGATTGTGAAGCTGAAGGCACGCTCGGGTTGTGAGCGATTGCCGATGCGGACCCGTTCCCAGGCCGGGGCATTGGCGTGGTAGCATTCGAAAGTCACGGCCGTGTTATCGCCGAGCTCGAGCGCCAGGAGACCGGGGCGGTCGGCGGTATCGCCGGTGCCGGCGAGTGCGGCGCTTTGGTCGAATGCGGTTGCGAGGATATCGCCGTCGATTTGGCGGAAAGGCTGATCGCTGTAGGCAAGCAGTTGAAGCGGCTGGGCGGTTTCACCGGTGTTAGGGATGATCGGCTGCCATTCCAGAAAGAGCCAGGTGGGCAGATCTTCCAGGATGTAGGCGTGAAAGCCGGGCAGGGGGGTAGCCGGCTGATCCTGAACGATCAGGTCCACCGCACGGAGAGGTGAACCACGGTGGCGCAGCTGTTCGAGCTCGGCGCGCAGGTCCGCCTCGACCACCTGGAGTCCGGCGTTGCCGACCAGGTTGACCTTCTCGTAGGCGTCGGAGTCGCGGTCGAAGAGTCCCGTTGCCGGGTAAGGGATATAGGTCTGCTGCTCGGTGAATGGGTGGTAGAGATAGGTCCAGCGCTCATTGCGGTACCACCAGATCGGGGTGATGCGCTGACGCCCCCAGGCCCTGGATGGAAGAGCGGGTTCGTTGGTTGGCGGTTGGTAAAGGCCGTCGAGGTCCGGAGGAACCGGCAGGCCGAGGATGGTCAACAGGGTCGGCATGAGATCGACCTGGGCGACGGCGCGCTGGACGCGGGTACCGGGCGTGAGCGAGTCGAGACCGGTAAGGATCAGGGGCACGTGGCAAGACCCCTTCCAGACCGAGCGTGCGTGGAAAAAAAATCGGCCGTGATCTGCGAGCTCCTCGCCGTGGTCGGCGGTAAAGCAGATCAGCGTGGGGCGCTGCGGGTTGCGCTTGCGGCGCTGTTGGATGGCTTCGATGATCCGCCCCATGAGGTCGTCGGCATGGCGGGTGGTCGCGTCATAGAGCGCCATGATCCTTTGAAAGTCGCGCTCGTCAAAGATCCGCTCTCCGGCCCAGACCTCGTTGAGGTAGGCTTGGGTGCCGAGTGCCGGGCCCCAGTAATCGTCCGGCGCGTCGAACTGTTTTGTGTAGGGATGAAAATCGAGAAAGGGGCTGTGTGGGTAGAAAAAGTGGACCCAGCAGAAGAGCGGTTGATCGGTTCCGCTCAGTTTCGTTTTGGATCGGAGAAACGATTCGGCGCGTTCGGCAACCTGATCGGTCTCCATCCGGAAATAGGTGTAGTCCCAGCCCTGCAGGTCGAGTCCGACCTGTTTGCCCATTTTATTGGCATTGAAGTAGACGGTTCGGTAACCGAGGTCCTGGAGCCATTCCGGCAGGAGGGTCATGTGCCTGGAGACGGAGCGTGGCTCATGTCCGAGGATCCCGTGGCGCGGGGTGCTCACGCCGGTGAGCATGGTTGTCAGGGCAGGGCCGGTGAGGCCGCGGATGGAGTAGTACTGCTCGTATACCACCCCCTGTTGGGCCAGCTTATCGATCGCGGGGGAGGTTGGCTTGTCATAGCCGTAGCTGCCGAGGTGATCAGCCCGGAGCGAATCGAACGAGAGCAGGAAGAGGTCGGGCTGGAGGCTGCCGAGCGATTGGGTCTGGGCGGTGGTTACCGAGCAGAAGATCGGCAGGAGGGCGAGCAGGAGACTCGGGGAAATCCGGATTGGCATGGCAGCGATGATGGGGCGAGGGGATTACGCGGTGTAGGTCTCGGCGAGGTGCCTGATCTTGAGTTGAGGGATCAGTTCCTGATGGGTGACAGGCTTGCTGGGGGCGATGCAAAGCGTGCGGGAGTTGCCGGACAGCAGGTGGGAGAAGTTATCGGAAACATCGGCGTCGATCGCGCCAAGTTCCACCGATACCAAAGGACCGGCACGCTGCTTAGTGTGAGTTGAAAACCGCCAAGACGCTAAGTACGCCAAGGAGATTGATGGTCTGGCGAAGGCCACAGATGCGCTCTCGCCCATCCATACCGTTCAACTCATGCCCAAACGTGTCGGTCGGCGCTCTTGGCGTCTTGGCGGTTCATCTATTGAGCAGACCAAGGAAGTTCCAGCAAAGAGTTCCGACGTATCTGCGTTCCCCCGTCCCAACCCCCCTTTGCGATCTCTACGGGAGTGCCTCCCATCCTGACCTGGAGACCTTCTCGTGGTGGCCCAATACAGTTTTCGGACGGGCTCTACCGAGGGCGGATTCGGCGAGGCCTCCGAATCCGGATCAGACTTTCCCGATCTGCTTATCCATCTCGCGCAGGACCTGGAACATCTCCTCGGAGGTCTTCGCGGCCATGAGATCCTGCCGCATGTCTTTGTTGTGGAGGAAACCGGCCAGGCCGCTGAGGAGTTGGAGATAGATGCCGGTGGCGAAGTGGGGCACGGCGATCATGAAGAAGAGGCGCGCCTTGTTGTCCTCATCCGGGAATGGCACGCTGTAGTGCCGCTTCCCGACGGCGAAGATCAGGCGTGACACCGCTTCCGAGCGGGCATGCGGGAAGGCGACGCCGTTGCCTAGGTTGGTGCTGCAGAGCTTCTCACGCTCGAGCAGGCGTTCGAGAAAGAGGTCCGGGTCCTTTACCATTCCCTCGGCTGCCAGTTTCCCAACCATTTCCGGGAGAATCTCCTCCATTGATTTCCCTTCGAGCTTGGGAATCAGGAGCGACTCTCGCGTCAATTCAGAAATGACCATTGCAGTATCCTTTTCCGTTCCGTTTGAGAGTATAAGACTGATTGATGATAGGTTTGCTTCGGCCCCGCCAAGAGTCATCCCCGATTCACATCCCAAGGAGCAATCAGACTCTGGGTGGAAGCCGATAGAAGGGTTTGCGGTTTAGGAGTACAAAAAACGGCCACAGTTCGGACATTCGTAAATGCCGGCGTTGGCCTTGACCTCCATTGCGAGTCCGGTTGGTAGTTTGTAAAAACAGCCCTGACACTGACCGGAAACAACCTTGACGACCGGAACTTTTTTGCCTTTGATCAGGCGGTCGTACTTGCCGACAACCTCGGCGGGGAGTGCATCCCGAAGCTCCTGTATTCGGTCGGAAACGTGTTTGTACTCGTCGGATATGTGGATGGTTCGCGATTTTCCCAGAATGACCTGTTGTTCGCGAATGATCAGATCGTGCTCGTGCAGCTGCACTAGCTTAGCAAGAAACTCTTCCATGGCCTTACCGCCTCACGATACCAATGCGATTCCGCTCGTTTTTGTTTGATTGGAGCTCGCGGGTTGAGACATCGTATGTTCCCCTTCATATTGGTGCGCCGAGTACCTTTTTGCGAATCAGAAAACCCAATTTCCAATGAAATCCTGGTTGGTTCCTCCGGCCCGGATGGGAATGCACCTCACACCCTTACCGCAGGAAGCGAGAATATGTCAGGACACAGTAAATGGTCGAGCATCAAGCATAAGAAAGGTGCGGCTGACGCCAAGCGCGGCAAGATTTTCAGCCGCATCAGCAAGGAATTGACCGTTGTGGCGAAGGCGGCCGGGGGGGATCCGGCGATGAATCCGCGGCTGCGAACGGTCATCGCGAATGCCAAGGCCGCGAACATGCCTGCGGACAACATCGAGCGCGCGATCAAGAAGGGTACAGGCGAGCTTCCGGGCGTGACCTATGAGGAGGTCAGCTACGAGGGGTATGCCCCTGGTGGGGTTGCAATTCTCATCGAGGCACTGACCGACAACAAGAACCGGACCACGGCCGAGATCCGCACCATCTTCAACCGGAATAACGGAAATCTCGCGACCAACGGGAGCGTGGCTTGGCAGTTCCACCGCCAGGGCCAGTTCACATTCCCTGTGGAGGGAATCGACGAGGACCGTCTCCTGGAGATCGCGTTGGAGGCGGGCGCGGACGATATGGAGAACACCGGTGATGCGTTGGTGGTCTCCACCTCAGTGGACGCCTTTGGCAGCGTTGCAGAGGCGATTGAAAAGGCGGAGCTGAGCCCGGAGTCGCAGGAGATCTCCTGGGTTGCCGAGAACACCATCGAGGTTGCGGACGAGAAGACCGCGCGCCAGGTCCTCCGCCTTCTGGAACTCCTCGACGACCATGACGACATCCAAAACGTCAGTTCCAATCTCGATATCTCCGATGAGCTGATGGCACAGATCAGCGAGGAGGAATAGGGTTCGCCTTTCAGCGGATCGGCCCCTAAACTACCTGCATGGGCTCAAGCCGGCGTGTGCAGCCGTTGCCGTGAAAACGGATTGGCATGCACGCTCGGGCTTGTCCCTTTTTTTGCTCCGGTCTGGTGCGTGCATTGAGGTTAGCATTGACAAAATGCTCGGCACCGGGTCGTCTCTGGGAGTGGACAGGTGCAGAGGCGTGGGACCGGGGCGCGATTGAGACAGGCAGGTTTTCGCTGCTACTTCTGGACAGGCAAACTCCATGGCTATTCGTATTCTAGGTGTCGATCCCTCGCTTCGATGTTCGGGCTACGGCCTGATCGATGTGGAGGGTAGTCGCATGCGGGCGGTTGCCTGGGGAATCATCAAGAACAAGCCGGAGCTGCCCATTTCCACCTGCCTGCTCAACATCCATAGAGAGCTGTCGGAGAAGATCGAGCTCTGGCAACCCAACCAGGCCGCGATCGAGAACATGTTCTTCTTTAAGAACCCTTCGACGGCGATCCGGCTGGGCGAGGCGCGTGGGGTGGTGATGCTGGCCCTGCGCCTTCAGCTACCCGAGGTCTACGGGTATGAGCCGCGTAAAGTGAAGCAATCGATCGTTGGCCGCGGCTCGGCCACCAAGCCGCAGGTGCAGATGATGGTGCGACAACTGCTCGGACTCCAGGGTGAGAAGTTGCCGGCTGACGCGGCCGATGCGCTGGCTGTCGCCATTTGTCACGCCTTCGCGAAGGCCTCTCCCGTGTTTCGATCCGAACCCCTTTAACCACCTTATTCGGAGCTGATACCATGATCCATCACCTTCGCGGAACACTCGTGGAGCGGTACCCCACGCATCTGGTCATCGAATGCGGTGGCGTGGGCTACGAGGCGCAAATCCCCCTCTCGACCTATGAAACCCTTCCGGAGGGTCATGCCCCGGAATGTCTGGTGCTGATCCATCATCACATCTGGGAGGACGGTCAACAGCTGTTTGCGTTTCGCACCCCGCAGGAGCGGGACCTGTTTCGACTCCTGATCACGATCAAGGGGATCGGCCCCAAGGTCGCCCTCAGTGTCCTGAGCGGCCTGCCGGTCGACTCCTTACGCGCGGCGATCTCGGCCGGGGATGTGCAATCGCTCTCGCGGATCAAGGGGATCGGCAAACGCACAGCGGAGCGGATGGTGGTTGAGTTGCGGGACAGGCTCGGCATCCCTGCGACGTCGGTTCAGGGCGTTGCCATCCCATCGCTGCCCGGGGGCGCCGGCGCGAACGTGGTGTTGCAGGACGCTGTTCTTTCCCTGATTACGCTTGGATACAAGCAGGGCGACGCGGTTGGAGTCGTCACTCAGATCCTGCGTGACGATGAAGGCGATATGCCGCTCGAGGAGGTTGTCCGTCTTGCCATTCGCCGCCTTGCCGGTTGAGGCGACGGTCGCTCGAGCTGGTTGCCGAGGGGCGACTCCAGCAGCCCATCGTTCCACGCATATTGGGTTTGGATCAGGGCATAGATCCAAACCACCCCCATGGCCAGGTCGAAAACGCCACCGCGCCCTCTGCTGGAGGCTCTCTGGATCCGGATGGAGAGGCCGGTTGGGAAAGCGCGCCTTTTCGGACGGGATTAGCCACAGAGGGCACAGAGTTCACAGAGAGATTCTTCCTTTTACCATCGACGAGACAGTCCCCCCGCTTCGGCGGGGAGAGGGAGGACTCGCGCAGAGGCGCAGAGGGGGGATAGGGAATGCGGAAACGTCGAATCTGCATGCTGCGACTGCCTCGGACAGAAGGCAACAGATAACCTTCAAAACCCCTCGAAGAAGGTATGGATCAGGGCATGGACCTATCCACTCCCATGGCCAGGTCGAAAAAGCCACCGCGCCCTCTGCGTCCCCTGCGGGAGGTTCTCCGGGCAAGCGGCTCCCTTTTCGTCCGGGCTTCCGCTATTCAATGGTCAGTCGATCCCGGCGGTTGAAACCGGCGTAGAGTCGCAGCACGGGTTGTTTCGGGAAGTTGACGTAGGCGCCGTGAATTTGCAGCGGCTCCGGGCCGGCCAGGCCGATCGCGGTCTGAATTCCACCGAGCCGCCGCACCGCGGGGATGTTCATCCGATCGATCCAATCCTGATCGGAATTCAGAGCAAACCCAGCGAAATCGATCTGCGCCGCGCTCACTTCGCCCGGCTCGACCACTCCACGGGCAAAGAGCGCCCAGGCGCCGCCGGCACCGGTCCCATGCAGGTGGATCTCGGCCTTTGGCGCAAGCTGCCGGGCCGCAGCAAGGGCGATCAGCACGTCCTGGATCCGGCAGCTGTCGTCGGTGGGGTGAAACGCGCCGAACATGCCCTGATCGCGCTTGCGGTCCGCCCCCTCGGGCGGGCGGTGCGCTCCGATCAGGAAGGGATCGAAGGCGAGGACCGCCACATGATCCGCGATGGGAACTGAGTCAATTCCAGCGATGCCGTCCGGATGCACCAAGACCAGCACCTGCTCAGGCTGCGCCTGGGAGGATCCTTTGCGCCATAGCGCGGGGAGGACGCACCCATTCCAGCCGAGATGCAGTGACACGCCGTCGACCGACCGACTGAGAACACGTTCGATCACGACAGCGTCCGGAGAAATCGTTTCCACCCCCAAAACCCTGCGGAAGGCGGTCTGATAGATCCTGCGGAAATCGGCCAGCGCGGCTTCGCTGTCCGGCCAGAGGGCGGATTGCTGGGCCTGACACGCGGTCTTCCACTGTGCCAATAGGCGCTCGGGTGTGAGGTCCGACGGAATCGGACCCTGTTCTGGGAAGATTCGGATTTGCTCGGTCGGATCGACTTGGTAGGGCAGCTCAGGGATGCTGGTTTCCAGCGCCGGCTCCCCGATCAACCAATGCGCGAACCAGGCATAGACCGCCTCACGGCTGGACTGGTTATAGTTGTGGGGTGCGTCGAATTGCACGAACCGTAGCCGGTCCGGTTGCGCGTACAGCCGGTCGTAGACCGCATGAATCATCGGGCCCTCATTTTGCAGCGTGTTACGGGTCCAATCGCCCGTGGCGGAGACCAAGAGGAGTGGACGCGGAGCGGCGAGGGCGCCGATTTCGATGTTGTTCGTGTCGAGCCGGAGGTAGGGCGCGTTCTCACAGATGCATCCGCCCTGCATGATCCCGCTGACCATGTTGACCGGTGCAGCGACCTTGATCCGCGGATCGACCGCGGTCGCGATGAAGGTCTGGGTACCGCCGCCGCTGGCGCCGGTGCATCCGATGCGCTCGGGATCGACCTGGGGCAGGTCTTGGAGGAAATCGATCGCGCGCATGGCGTTATTGAGCTGCAAGGCCATGGGGTGGATGCCCCAGAGCTCCCACTCGGGACAGCTGAAGCGGTGCGGGAAATGTTGCGAATCGGAATAGCCGCTCATGTCGTAGGCGAACGCGATCGCACCCATGCGCGCGAACTGAATGCAGCGTGCCTGAATGGAGCCGTCTTCCACATCGGTGAACCTGCCTGCGCCCCAGTGGCCGTGCGGATTCAGAATCGCGGGGAACGGGCCCTCGCCGTTGCGCGGTTGGTAGAGGTTACCGGTGACGTAATAGCCGGGATGACTTTCGAAACAGACTTTGCTGACCGTGTAATCGTCGTGGGTGATGGTGTCGAAGACTTTAGCATTGAGTGGGCATGGTTCGGGCGGTGGCCAGAGGCCGTTGACGGCGAGGATATGCAGGCGCAACAGCTCTGCGCGCGCCTCCCACTCGGCCAGGGTATCGGGCGCCTGAAAGGTGAAAGTATGATCGGTCCCGCGGGGATCGGTGAAGCGCGCGTCCTGCGCCGGATCCATGGCCATCGAGTTGCCGATTGCCAGGATGGCGGTCGTGATGCTGATGATCCATTGCCTCATGCTGAAAACTCCTGGTGCAAGATCTCCATTCGATCCGGTTGCGTTCGGTCATGTCATTGTCCAGAATGGCACTCCTACCTTCCTGTGGCGACGAAAAAAAGGTTTGCGGCGTGGTTCGGGAAGAGCTGGGCCTCCTCGACATCAAACCACGACTTCCACCGATACCGAGGCTAATGGTCGTCCGAAAAGGTCAATGGCGAAGCAAGCTCGGGGTCGGGGTCGCTATCGGTCTCGGTATCGAAAGGCCGCGTGATGGGATTCG
>CALLYA010000007.1 GCA_937875495.1 uncultured Verrucomicrobiota bacterium | reverse complement strand
GTCCGAAAAGGTATCCGCTTTCCCGACCTGACCTCTCCATTCCCATCCGGAGAGCCTCGCGCAGAGGCGCGGTGGCGTTTTCGAGCTGGCTTGGGGGGGAGGGTCAATGCTCAAATCCCTGCCTTTTGGGGAGATTCATTAGATTTACCGTTTCCAACCAACCAAGTCAGTTGCAGGAATCACCTCAACCCCGCACGCAAACCTCCCCATTCCCCCTCTGCGCGAGTTCTCCCCATCCGGAGCCGCAGTGCCTTCAGCTATGCCCCAATGGGCTTTTCGGACGGACTCTAGCTTGAGGTTGTCCGAAAAGGCACGCTCCTTCAGGTGCCGCCTCCAGGCAATGGTTGCCGATCCGTTCGCTCATTGCCGGAATCGGGGTCGGGATCGGAATCGATCCCTGTTCTGGTTGGCGCCTGGCCCTCATGGACAGCTCAAACTTCGCCGCCGAATTGTGTCAGCACCGCACAATACGGTTTGGGTACCCGGGTTCTCATGTCCGAATCCCCTCCCGCGGCCTTTCGATACCGAGACCGATAGCGACCCCGAGCCCGATCTTGCTTCGCCATTCACCTTTTCGGATAACCTCTAGCTTGAAAATTCATGTAACCCAATATCCGTTTCAAACGTAGTATTTGGTAATCGCTCCGTCTTCCCACCGGTATTTCGTCACTGCCAACCCATGTCTTTATCCCTACACTGTCTTCGTTGGATCACTCCCCTCTTGGCGGCCCTCCTGTTCGCCGTGCCGACAACGGCCGCACCCTCGGACGCTGCGGACGGCGCCACCGGCTTGCCGATCTCCCTGTCGCAAGCCATCGAGCTCGCCCTAATCAATAACCTGGAGATCGAGCTGCAAAAGAATGCGGTGTTCTCCGCTGAAGCCTCAGTCCGCCAGGCACTCGGCCAGTTCGATCCGGTCTTCGGCGCCGGCTATCAATACGGGGAGACCACCCGAACCCTCGATTCCGAGGCATCCGTCGCCGCGGGCGGACTCGACAGCGTCCGCAGCGAATCTGCCTCGACCTCCGCCTCCGTGAGCGGCCAGCTCCCCACCTCGACACGCTACAGCGGGCGCGTCAATGATGTGAGTTCAGCAGACACCTTCAACGACTTTGCCGAGGAACATACCGCCGGAGCCGACCTCTCCATCACTCAGCCGCTGCTCAAAGGCCGCGGCTGGGATATCGCCACCATGGAAGTCCGGATCGCCCGGCGCAACCTTAACATCACCTGGCTCGGCTTCCGTGCCGCGGTCGAGGAGATCCTCCTGCAAGTCGAACAGGCGTACTGGAACCTGCTGCTCGCACAGGATGACCTGGTCGTGCGGCAAAAGAGCGTGGAGGCAGCCCAGTCGCTCGTCGATGAGGCGCACGCCAAGCTCGAGGTCGACTCCGCCTCCGAAGCCGATGTCGTCCAGGCGGAGTCCGGCCTCGCACAGCGCCAGCTCTCCCTGATCGAGGCGCGCCGGACCGTTCAGCTGCGGCAACGCCTGCTCAAAGATCTCATCTTTCCCGATCTCCAAGAGGCCGTCGATGAACTCATCCCGACCGATCACCCGGCCGAGGAGTTCACCGTTCCGGACTATCAGGAGATCCTCGATCGCGCCCTCGCAATGCGGGTCGAGCTGGAACAGGCCGAACATCGCATCGCCAACGCGGACGATCAGCTGCGCCGCGGGCGCAACAGCCGCCTGCCCCAGGTCGACCTCGAGGCGGGGTACGGCTACAACGGACTCGGCACCAGCTTCTCCGATTCGTTTAACCAGGTCTACGACCGCGACAACCCCTCATGGACAGTCGGACTGGTCTACTCCAAGCCATGGCCCGACCGCGCCGCGCATGCATCCGTTGACCAACTACGCGCCGCCGTCCGACAGCAGACGATCGAGGCCGAGCGTGTTCGGCGCGGTATCATCCTCGAGGCCGCCGAGGTCTACGACAATCTCAAATCAGCGGCGGAACGGGTCAATGCCAGCCGGATCGCGGTGCGGCTCGCACGCCTCAATGTGGAGAACGAGAAGGTGCGATACGGGGTCAATCAGGCCACGCTCAACGACGTCCTGCGCCTGGAGGCCGAGCTCGCACAGACCGAAACCAGCCTGCTGAGCGCTATCGCCGATTATCAGAACGGCATCGCCAATATGCGCAGGACCTGCGGCGCGATGCTCGATTTCTGGAATATCCGGATGATCGAAAATCAGTCCGTCCTTGAATCGGCTTCGCCTGAGGCCCCATCTCAAACCACAGGGGACGGCGATGCCTCATAGCCAGGGCCCGGACCAAAAGAAGACCGGAACGCCCCTGATCCAGATCCAGGGGGTGACCAAGGTCTACCAAATGGGGGAAACAGAGGTGCACGCCCTGCGCGGCATCGATTTCGAGGTCCTCCACGGGGAGTTCGTCGCCATCGTCGGCCAGAGCGGCTCCGGGAAGTCAACCCTGATGCATATCCTCGGCTGCCTCGACTCCCCGACCGCCGGGAGCATCCTCATCGGCGGTGAAGACGTCAGCGGCTATTCCGAGAAGGAACTCGCCACCATCCGGAACCAGACCGTCGGTTTCGTCTTTCAGACCTTTAACCTCCTCACCAAGATCAATCTGGTGCGCAATACCGAACTGCCACTCGTGTACGCAGGCGTCAACCGGCGGAAACGTCGGCAGCGCGCACGCGCTATCCTGGAACAGGTCGGACTCGGCGATCGCACCGGACACAAACCGAATCAGCTCTCCGGCGGGCAGTGCCAAAGAGCCGCCATCGCACGCGCGCTCATTACCAATCCCGAACTCATCCTCGCCGATGAACCAACCGGTAACCTCGATTCCGAATCCGGCTCCGCCATCATGAACCTGCTCAAAGATCTGCACCATCGCGGTCACACCATCATCCTGGTCACCCACGATCCTAAAGTCGCCTCCGCCGCCCAGCGACAAATCCGCATCATGGACGGACGCATCGTCGAAGATACCGGGCGCACCCCGATCGCCCATCCCAAGGAGATTGCCGGCCATGGCCAATGATCCGGAAACACAGCCCATCCCAACCACCGAAACCGCCGCGGCCCGCCCCAAACGCAAACGCGGCAAAAGACGCGGCCGCAAGAAATTCTGGTTCTTCCTGCTGCTCCTGATTGCAGTAACCCTCGGAACCCAACGGTTCCGCGCCGCCAAAAGCGGTGCCCAGCAGGAGGAGCTGAAGGAGCCGATCCGGCCGACCTTCGACCGCGTCGAGGAACGTCTGCTCGAGTCCGGCTCCGTCGAGCTGCGCACCACGCTCGAGGTCAAATCCAAGATGAGCGGCAAGGTCAAAGAACTCCTGGTCGAAGAGGGCGACGCGGTCCAGAAGGATCAGGTCCTGGCCATCATCGAGCCGGATCCGAACGAGATCCTGCGACTCTACCAAAAGCGCGCAGCCGTTGAATCGCGGCTCATCACCCTGCTGGAGACCGAGCGGGAACTCGAGCGAGCTCGGCAGTTGCACGAGCGTAAGGTCATGCCGGGTGATCAGTTCGAGCGGATCCAAGACACCTATAAAACCGCACAGACCAATTACCAGCTGGCTCTGCTCGAGCTGCAAGCACTGGAGCGTGAGATCAATCCCGCTCAGACCGCCGGCGCCGCGCTGGAAGCCACCGCAACGGCAAGCTCCGGGGAGGTCCTCCCAACCATCCCCGACGAGCCGACCAGCGCACTCAGCAGCCTCACCGATATCAGCGTGGTCGCTCCCATCAGCGGCTTGGTCATCCAACGCCCCGCAGAGGTCGGAGAACTCGTCATCTCCGGGACCGCGACCACGATCGCCGGCACCACGATCATGGAGCTCGGTGACCTCCGCGAGATCATCATCCGCGCCTCCATCAATGAGGTCGATATCGGAAAGATCGAGGCGGGACAGGAGGTCAAGGTCAAGATGAGCGCCTACGAAGACGACGAGTTCTCCGCCAAGGTCTTCCGCATCTCACCCATCGGCATCATGGGCCAGAACATCGTGACCTTTAAGGTCGAGATCCGCTTCGATGAGCTGTCAGAGAAGTTCATGCCGGGCATGACCTGCGACCTCGATATCCTGGTCGATGAGCGCAACAACGTGCTCACCCTCCCGCATCACGCATTCTTCCAGGAGCCCGAGAAGAAAGAGGACGAAACCCCAACCACCGAGCCGGAACAGCAGCGCCGCGGACCCTTCGCGCCACGCAGACCCAATGAGGTCGTGGACGCCACTGAGGTCAAGTTCCTCGATTATGTGTGGGTGAAAAAAGATGACGATTGGGAGAAGCGCGAGGTGAAGCTCGGACTCAAAGGACAGAAGCTCGTGGAGATCCTCGAGGGCGTGACGGAAGCCGACGAGATCTATCCGGAAGCCGAGCGGATGCGATGGATCATGGAGGAACGCGAGCGCAAGGCCAACAAGCGCTGGTTCTGGCAGAAGCCGAAGGAGTCCGCCGATAAGCAGGAGGAGTCCGAGTCCGCTCCCGCGCAATCCCAAGAGGCAACCGAGCAAGCGGATGAACCGGTGACGAGCGAGGAGCCGGACACAGACCAGCTCCCTGAAGAGGACTCCCAACCTGTCGATCAGGAATCGCCTGAGGCCTCCTGACGAGGATCGTTCCTATGAGTATTCTCGAACCCATCGCCATCGCCATCCTTCAGCTCTGGGCCAACAAGGTTCGAACCCTGCTGACCATCCTCGGCATCCTGATCGGAGTCGGCTCCGTCGTCGGAGTGGTCAGCATCGGTGAAGGCCTGCGCAATACCGTCATGGGCGAGCTCGACCGCCTCGGCGGCGGTCGGCTGATCATGGTCTTCAACCCCAATCCATGGGTCCGCCAAGGCAATCGCTGGGTCCGCCGCCCCTGGGAGGATTACCTCACCAACCAGGACGTGGAGCGGATCCGCAGGGAAAGCCAATACGCAGGGAGTGTCCTGCCTTTGGTCGGGTTCGGTGCCGAGATCAGCTTCCAAAAAGTCACCACCAGTGGTGAAATCCAGGGAACCGACCCGGCCTACTCGGATGCCATGGGCTGGAAGGTGGACCATGGGCGGTTCCTCCAGCCAAGCGATATCAAAGACCGCACACGTGTCTGCGTCCTCGGCAAGACCGTCGCCGAAGACCTCTTCGGTACCGCCATCGATCCGCTCGATCAGTTGATCCATATCAACGGTGAGCGCTATCGTGTGGTCGGGATCATGACCGAAAAGCGCATGTTCGGCGACGACTGGGGCCAGAACATCATGGTCCCCGTCACCACCGTCCAGTCGAGAATGACCGGTGACGACCGGCTCCACGTCCTCTTCGTGCACGCCAGGTCGATCGCGGACACCCGCTTCGTCGTCGCCGAAGTCCAAAGCATCCTCCGCAGATACCACCCCTATGGCAACGAGTTCCAGGTCCGCGACGTCGGGCAGGAACTCGAACAGGCCGAAACCGTCTTCTTCATCCTCAAGGCGGTCATCGGCGGGATCGCCGGAATCAGCCTGCTCGTAGGCGGGATCGGCGTGATGAATATCATGCTGGTCTCCGTCACCGAGCGCACTCGCGAAATCGGGATCCGTAAGGCCATCGGTGCACAGCCCGCCCATATCCTCGTGCAGTTCCTCGTCGAATCGGTCACGCTCAGCCTCTTCGGCGGGATTATCGGACTCCTCCTCGGTATCGGTATCGGCAAAGGCGGCGCCGCCATCATCGCCAAGACCAGTGGCGGCGAGTTTACCAGCTACATCTCCCTGCAGGCCGTCCTGCTCGCGATCGGTTTTTCGGCTGCCGTCGGGATCTTTTTTGGAGTATACCCTGCCTTGCGCGCCGCCCGTCTCGACCCCGTCGAGGCACTGCGCTACGAATGAGCCGCATCAGCACCGACCGCCATCTGATCATGTCAGAAATCACCCGACATTTCACCGTATCGACCTTTATCGTCCATGAGGGACGCGTCCTGCTGCTCATGCACAAACAGCTCGGACTCTGGCTGCCGCCCGGTGGACACATCGAACGGGATGAGCTCCCGCAGGATGCAGCCGTTCGAGAGGCGCGCGAGGAGACCGGCCTCGAAATCCAATTGATCGGCGAGTCCGAACAATTGCCGGACGGTAGCACGATGCTCATTCAGCCACGCGCGATGAACCTCCACCACATCAATCCGTTCCATCAGCATATCGATATGGAGTTCCTCGCCTGCTGCCGGGAGCAACACCCGCAACTCAATCCCGCACGCGGCGAATCCTCCCAGCTCCGGTGGTTCGCACCACAGGACCTCGATTCCGACTCGCTCGCCTATAACGTCCGCAGAATGGCACACCTCGCCCTGGAGGAAGTCCCCACCTGGGAACAAGCATTCAGGGCCGAGGAGCCCAATCATCCCCAACCATAGTTGAGTGGCGCAATGAAACCGACCACCGGGCTGAAATCCGCAGCCCTCTTCTCCCTAGTCTTCACACCCACCATCTTCTTTATCATCATCCACCTCACCGGCATGAAATGGCTCTGGTGGGTCATGGCCCTCTGCCTTGCGGTCGATACACTCACCTTCTACCTGGTCCTCCCCATGGCCGCCGCAAGCCAGAACGGCTTCCAGATCTCCCTGGCCGATGCCGTACGCATGCGCATGTGGCGCGTGCCGTACGAAAAAATTTTCCAGGCCATGGCCATCCTGCGCGACGCCGGAATGCAGGTCGCCCCCGACCAGCTGATCGCTGCCGCACGCAAAGGCCTTGATCCCATGCAGGTCGCGAAAGAATACCTCCGCCAAAACTGACCCATCTCCCCCCCCCAAGTTAGAGGTCGTCCGCATAAGTAGCCGCTTTCCCATCCGGATCCGGAGAGCCTCCCGCAGAGGACGCAGTGGCGTTTTCGACCTGGCCATGGGAGTGGGTAGGAGCAAGGCCCTGTTCCATGCTGTTTTGGAGGGGATTGTGGTAAAATACGTTTTCTGCGGATCAAGGCAGTCGCAGAATACAGCTCCGAAGTATCTGGATTCACCACTCCCAATACCCCTCTGCGCCCTCTGCGATCTCCGCGGGAGTCCTCCCCATCCGGACCCGGCGACCTTGCGAAGGGCCCCAATACGGTTTTCGGGCGACCTTTAGGTTTCGCCTCACCACCACCCGGGCGCCACACCCAACAGCAGGCTCTTCCTCAGGCGGGCCCAATCAATCCTTCACTTTTTGCTTGCCCACCATCTCTATTCCTTGGTACCTTTTTCCGAACCTTCCACGGAAACAATCAGCCCTTGGGAGGATTGACCCGGCGAAGCATCCCATTACAGCGCTGGTTTGCGAAAAAAGGCTTAGAATCCCGTGTTCACGACAAGCCACAACTTTAAACGGGTATCAGCCCGAATTGGCTTTTGGCTGATTGCCATGGTCGGATTGATCTATGCCATATGGATCATCAAACGATCCGTAGAAATGGTATATTCCTACGAATACAATTTAAATATTGAAATAGGCACAATTTGGGCAGGTGATGAACAAAGAATCCTACTCGATCAATCACCCAGGCTCGATTCGCTCACGCTTTCAGATATTTACAGCGAATCAGGCTATATCACAATTGATGATTTAACAGCCGTTATCAACCCCCAATTGCTTGCCGAGGAGTTCCCTGCAGGAGGGGGATTCATTGGTAGGGTTAGGGGGGTAACCGCCCCCGAGCGCCACCGGGTCAATTGGAATCTTTATGGAAAACTGCAATCTCTTTTCCAGGAATCAAACACGAAAGTCAGACTTGAGCCAAGTTTTCATAATACCCCAATCGGATCAGGGGAGCCAATATTCCTGGAACTCAATTCAAATTTCTCTATTCAGAATCTGGATGTATCGGTGGAACCTCCTTTATTTACTCCGGAATTAATTTTACAGGAGGCAAGTGATGTCTCCACACAATATGGATTCCGACTATTTCCAGCTGCACATACCCCCGAATCAGCATATTCATGCAAACTATCCTTCAAAGGGATGCTCCGGTCAGGCGAGGTTTGCCGTGACAATTCCATAGAAATATTTGGGTTTGGCAAAGGCGAAATCTCCCTATCCCCGAATGTCATTTCTTTTGGAGCGGCAGAGGTCGGAAATATCGAAATCGGGGAAACAACAATTTCATCTGCTTCGGGGGTGACCATGGAAATCCTATCAATAGAGGCGGAGGCTCCCACTGTCTATTGGGAAATCCAAAAACGCACCATGAACAGAATTACCCTCCATGTCTATCAGGATATCCTGGAATATGGATCATCTCGAAACTCACTAACCATCAACATCAGGGCAAACGATGTTATTCACAAAAAAGAATTAACCGTCGTATGGATTGGAGAATAAACATGTTTCCGTCCAAATTATTATGGAATTTTACACTGATCGCTGCTGCAATTGCAGCCAACCTTATTTACCCACCAACTATTCCAGCCGCGGAAGTAACAATGAAGGAGATTCAATCGGCATGGGACAATCGCAAAGACCATTATTCGTCTGGAACTATTATCGCAGAATGGGAAAAAACTCTTGAAGCGGGCGCGAGTTTCCCAAGGAGGGACGAGGAAGGCAATTCGCTCCCCCACCCTCCCGAAAGGCTCAATTTAAAAAAGACGATTTCTTTGTTCTGGAACAAATCAAGCGTCAGGAGAGAGGAACAGGGAGATTCCCTTGAATCATTTCTCCCTGAACCAATTACCAATATCCATCTTGCCACCGTCCACAAAGGGGTCTTGAATACGCATCTTCAAAAATGGAAGGAAATTCCCGGCGGGACGGGTTTGATCGCACCTATAGAGGAAAGGCAGCCGGTTTGGATTGCAGGAATAACCAATCACCCATATTGGCTGGCCACCGGAAGGACAGATTTCATTTCCGGACAAAAGGAATTCCTGAAAGACTTCTCAGTCGATCCAGAGGGAGTGGTATTCAAGGATAGAGATTTGGTCCGGATCATAACTTGGGATCCAAAGTCGTTTAAGCATGAGGACACCGCCGCGACTCGGGAGATTTGGCTTGATCCCGATTTGGGTTTCGCCCCTGTTCGATATATTACCATTATGGGCAAGGGGAGAGATGATTTTTTGATCGACTATGACCAAGGCGACCGGCCGGCTCCAATCGGTTGGGAATACTCCCGAATCGGCGGGAGAGGCGATTTACGTGAATCCGGGAAAATAAGAATTACGGAAATTTCAAATCTCTGCGATAAAACCGAGGATGATTTCTCGATTGAATTCCCGGAATATTGTCTTCTGACGAAACACGATAACAACTCGGTATACAATTATGCCACACTACCAGGGGGCAAGCTCCGCCCAATTTCAGAATCGGAAATGCTACGAATTGACGATTTTGAGGAATTAATAAAATCACCTCCCTGCATGGCTGGATTGATGGATCCCGATTCGAGAGGCCAGAGATTGATGCGGATCATCAGACCTGCACTCCTCGCTGTACTGATACTTGTGGGGATGTGGCTGATCATCAGGAAAAAGAGAAGCATTTGATTAAATCAGCACGACTTTCCCCACTTTTTTTCATCATTTGCATCGACAAAGAATGAATGGACATGCCATTGTAATTCCCACCCCAATGCCCCTCGAATGCTATGGTCCCACCGACGGGTTTCGTTCAATCATGAAAAGGGGGGGGAAGCTCATGAAGGCAGTCACTACAACATTCGGATATGAACGCGTCACTGAAATTCCACAAAAGGTGGCTCCATCATGACAAAGTTGGAATTGCCCTGGGCATCCTGGCACTGGCTGCCATCAGAATGGTTGGAACTGTCCGCCTACCAATAGTGGTAGACGAATTTTTTTCTTGGAATCTGATCCAAGGATCGTTCAGTGATATCGTCCGAAACACCGCCAAGGATGTCCATCCTCCACTCTACTACATTCTATTGAAGCTGTGGGCGGAAGCCTTTGGATATTCCATAAGAACCCTGAGAGTTCTTTCGGTCATCCTGAATATCCTCACCGTTTTGGTCATGCTGTGCGGGGTCCGTCACCTATTAGCGAAAAGACCAAAAGGTAAATCCACCTCTATCGCTTGGTCCTTTTGGGTTCTGGTTCTTCTATCCAATCACTGCTTATTGATCGTGCCAACGATCTACGTTCGAATGTATTCCTTGGGCGCCCTTCTCTCCGCTCTCAGCGCCCTATTCTTTGTCCGCATTGTGGATCAGAACAAGCCGGCAGCCTCCAATTTGATGGGCCTGGGATGCTCTCTTGGACTGCTCATGCTGACCCACAATTTTGGAATATTTACAGCCATTTCCGAGTTGGCAACCATTTTAATTATTGCATGCAACAGGTCCGTGTCAAAGGTCGAATTTGCACGAATAATCACCTCTCTACTGCTCCCAATCATCTTTATCTATGGATGGTGGATTCCTTCACTGCTCTTTCAGACACTGGAGACCACCGAACACTATTGGATAGGAAGTCTATCACCGGATCTGTTTTTCGTTCTGGCATACCGGTTTATCCTGGGATTCTCACCTGAGGGCATAAGTTATTTTTCTGCAGCGACTCTCATCCTGGCACTGGCTCTCTTCAGCGGCTGGAGCTACAAAGAGGGAGGTTCCATAGTTCTTTTGTGGGTGGTCGCCCTCACCCCCCTCCTTCTCTCTCAGATATGGGAATTTTCGATAGGGACTCCCATTCTAGTGGAGCGATATCTATGCTTCAGCGTCGTGATACTCATCGTTTTGGGCGGGTACCTTTTTTCCATTGACTTGCATTCATATCCCAGGCTTTTGCTAATGGCATTGATCTCGTTTGCCATGACTACCGATACGTGGTCCTATTTCACGCTCGAGTGGGACCACGACGGACCGGGTAGGGTTATCGCAAAGGAAATCCTGGATATACCTTCTGACAAAGCAACCATCGTTTGCCACTTGGAAGCCAACCAGTATCTCGAGACAAAGTATTGGCTTTCCATGCATTCCGATAAATTCAGGTGCCTTTATTTTTATCTCGGCACCTCTGCAGCCGGACACCAACCACTCTTTTCAGGCTTTGACGATTCTGAAATGATCCAAAAGATCAATAGTGCAATCCAAAACGACAACGAGGTCTTCCTTCTGTCCTCCGGATCTCCGAGTGATGCGTTACAGGAATCAGTGAGGTACTTCAAGATTTCGGAAATTCCCTTTCACGACCTCCCACACTTCTGGTTCGGCAGAATTGAAGAGCTTGCCGAGATTCCCAGCTGCCAATGAATCTCCCCCCCCCCCC
>CALLYA010000006.1 GCA_937875495.1 uncultured Verrucomicrobiota bacterium | reverse complement strand
CTCCCCCCCTTCCTGTCTACCCCATCCGGAGAGCCTCCCGCAGAGGGCGCGGTGGCGTTTTCGACCTGGCCACGGAGGTGGGTAGGGGCCACGCTCTGATCCTACCTTTTGGGGTAAAAATGTTATTGATATAAAACTGATCACCAAATTACCCTGCCACAGGCAAATCCGGAGCTGTTAAAACCGAAATCGTCCCCGAATCGCTCATTCCTAATGCGAAAGGAGATTGCTGGATGCGAAACCAGGATTCGGTCGGTATGCTCTCTTCCATTCGGTCGGTTCGAGTCCATCGCTGGGTGCATGCTCTATTACTGCTCGCTTGCGCCGCAATCATGGTTGCCCTTTTTGTCCACACCCCGGAAAAAAAGGAGCTGCCGAGGGTCCTTATTATCGGGGACTCGATCTCTATGGAGTATACGCCCTTGGTTGCGGCGCAGCTGGCAGGGCAGGCGACAGTCGCGCATAATCCCGGCAATGGTGGGCCGACAATCCGAGGGATGCGCGAGTTGGAGGGGTACCTGGGTGACGAAAAATGGGATGTCATCCACTTCAACTGGGGCCTATGGGACATGTACGGCTGGAAATACGAAAAGGATGACCGCAGCCCTGAGGATTACGAACGAAGGCTGGATGCACTGGTTCATCGATTGAAGCAGACTGGTGCGCGGCTGATCTGGGCTACGAGCACCCCGATCTGTCCCGAGGAGGAAAAGGATTCCGGTGTGCTTGTCGATCCTGCGACCGAGCGCCTCTATTTGGAGGCGGCTGCGCGGGTGATGGCACGTCACCGAATTCAGGTTGACGATCTGCATGCGTTGATGGAACCGGTACGCGCGCAATATGGCCTGTCCGATAACAACGTTCACTTCACCCGGGAGGGTTATGAGTTGTTGGCTGCGCAGGTTGCGCGTAGCATTGTGTCCGCTCTTTCTGGCACGAGCTCGGCAGGTGAGGCTCAATGAGATGCCGGACTTTTTTTTCTCCTGGGCAGAATGACCAAGTCGGCGACTTCGGCGGTCTTGGGCATGCGCAGGATATGCACGATCTGATCGGCGATGTCTTCTGGTTGCAGGAGTTCTTCCGGGTTGTAGGTTCTGTTCTCGAGCCGGTGAATCTCTTTTTGCATGGGAGTTGCGGTGCGGCCAGGATAGACGCTTAGGACGCGGATACCCTGTTCGTCGAGTTCGGTGCGTATGCTGTCGGCGAGCATTTCCAGGCCGGCTTTGATTGCCGAGTAGGCCGCCCAATTCGGGGATGCATGAAGCGCAGCGGTGGAATTGATAAAGACCACCTCTCCCTGATTGGCACGAAGTAGGGGCAGAAGCCCCTGGGTAAGGCGAAAGGGTGCGCGCAGGTTGACGCGAAACAGGTGATCGAGCTTATCTACAGACAGGCTGCTGAAGCTGCCCATGCAGAAATCCCCGGCGCTGTGAATGAGCATATCGATGGACTCGAAAGAATGTTCGAGAGACTCGATCAGATCCTCCAGCTGGGAAGGAACGCCCAAGTTGCATGCATGGCAAACGGTGTCCAAAACGGCAGATGTTTTGATCTGCTTGGCGACAGCGTTCAATTTATCCCGACTTCTTCCGACCAGAATGAGGCGGGTTCCTTCACTGGCGAGGGCCAATGCAAGGGCGAGCCCGATCCCGCTCCCTGCTCCCGTGATCAGAGCGGTTTTTCCTTGAATGTTTCGCTCTACTTTGGGTGACATATTCCACCAGCCTGTACCTTCCCAAACCAAAAACCGATCTGCGTGGAAAGTGAAATGGTGTGAATCAAAAGGAGGTTGAAACGCGTCGCACCGGACTGATTCCTTCTTAACCCTCGGGTTCCAACTGCTGAATGCACCGAGCCAGATCGGAGTCCACAACGTTCTGCTCGACGCTCAGCAAAACCCTCAGAATGCACGGATCGGAGACCATACAACAGTTTTGTCTTCAGAGCTTTATGAACATAGCATCATACTTCATTAGATCCCTATATGAAGATATCTTTCTTATTCTCCAGTCCAAACCTCAAAATGTCAAGCGAAAAACACGCCCTCTGTATTGAGATGAAATGGTCTGGCTGGAGCCTGTCCGCAAAGGCGCGCTCCGGCAGACGCAGACCATTCCGCCCATTCATGGAAAGTCCGCTGCTGCTGGGGTGAACATCATACGGCACGGCTTCGTACCTTCGTGGCCTCGTGTGAGGCATCCGGCTCTACCGCAGCGAGTGTGCCAGGGATGGTCTCACACG
>CALLYA010000005.1 GCA_937875495.1 uncultured Verrucomicrobiota bacterium | reverse complement strand
CGCTTGCTGCAACTGACTTGGTCGGCAGGAAAAGGATAACCCCATAATCCCTCCTTAAAAAAAAAAGGATCAGAACATGCACCCTACCCACCCCCAGCGCCAGGTCGAAAACGCCACCGCGCCCTCTGCGGGAGGCCCTCCGGATCAAGATAGGTAGGACTCGCGCAGAGGCGCTGAGGCGCTGAGGGGGGATAAGGAGGTATAGGGAATGCAGAAACGTCGAATCCGCTTGCTGCAACTGACTTGGTCGGCAGGAAAAGGATAACCCCATAATCCCTCCTCAAAAAAAAGTATGGATCAGAACATGCACGCTACCCACCCCCATCGCCAGATCGAATACGCCACCGCGCCTCTGCGCCTCTGCGCGAGACCTCCGGATGGGGATGGTCGCAATCGGCAAACTGCCATTGATTACCCTTCCGACGAGGCGAATACTAGGTTCTTTCATTCTCACCCGCGTAGCGCCGACTTATTATTCCCCTGATCAAGAGCGCACTGCGGGCTCGAGACAGACAGCCCCGGTCTGGCCGTTCATCGTGACGACTTGGCCGTCCGTGAGTCTGGCGAGCAGGCCATGGATGCCGACAATCGTGGGGATTCCCATCTCGCGTGCGACAATCGCCGAGTGCGACAAAATACTGCCACGCTCGATCAAAATCCCCTTGACCGCCGGATAAAGCGGCACCCACCCCGGATCCGTCCGGCCGGCTACAAGGATGCATCCGTTCAAATTCAGATCGTCATGCGGACTCCTCACAATCCGCACCGGGGCGGTGACCTCTCCCGGACAACAACCCGTGCCGGTCAAGTCGCCCCCCCCCGCTTCCGCCTGCTGAATCCGGCGAAACGTGTTCCCGCTGTAAACCATGCCATACGTATCAAAGTGATCATCGGCAGGCGGATTCGCACGATACCCATCGAACTCGCTTTTGCGCAGAGCCGCCAGGCCGCGCAGATCCGTCGTGACAGCGGTCCCCTTCACGTAGTCCCACACCTCATCGAGAGTCAGATAAAAGATGTCAGCACGACGATCCAGCTTGCCCGATTCCACCAGCCGCCTGCCCATTGAATGGATCAGTTCACGAAGCACGCCGTAAATGCGGGTGCGCGCAAAACGCATATTTTCCCGGTTCATCACCCCCTTGCGCGCACTGCGCAACACATACCTGAACATCCCTCTGCGTAGCCAGGCCCATGAAGATCGGCTGATAGCCGCCTCCACGGTCTCCTCGGCACTCCGCCGGATCGCTTGCTCGCGTACAGCCATCGCATCGGCATCAAGCATGACTTCATCCACCTGCAGGTAGTTCTGCAGAATCTGATATACAAATTCAGGAGTCTCCCGAAGCGATGGCTCCTCGAGTTTGAGTTCATTGACACAACGGAATCCATAACGCTTTAAAAAGACGCCTATTTCCGTCGCTACCCAACTGTATGCCGGATCAGTGGGGATTTCGCGCGCAAGAATATGATGATCGAGACGCTCAAACCGTTCCCGCAATCCCGGATTGCTGCGAATCCTCAACGCAAGCCGCATCAACATCCGCGTCGGCTCGGTGCTCTCAATATCGCCGTTGCCGCAAATCAGATCGTTCTGGAGCGACTGGCTCCCGTCATCACACCAGTCATGACAATATTTCCGCAAAAGACCATAGTGGATCATGACATAAAAATCATTGATGATGGGCGCCTGCCAATTCCAAAGCAGACGCGTCTCCATTTCGCGATAGACCGCCATCAGTTCATGCGGTGCCATTGCATCGAAGTCCATCGCCTCCCATTTGTCATAAAGCACTTGAAAGTTCGATCTGAAACGGGCCACGCGCCGATCAAGCGTGGAAAATTGAATCAACATTCTTAGTACAAGCCGGAGGAGCCCACCCCCCGCCGCCAGCCGTTTGGGCCAGGAAGCAACCGCTGAACCGCTCTCCTCTGGATCAAAGCGCTCACGCAACCCCATCATCGATTCCATGAAGCGCTTGTTGAGTTCGTAGCCCGGAAACTGCTGAATCAGCCGGTACCAGTTCATCAGGTTGTAATAGACCTGACCCCGGATCAGTCCGAGCATGTTCTCATAGACCGCTTGATTGGCACGCACTACCGCGGGCCGGATGCCCATGACTTTGGAAAAGCAGTGGTACACCACGGTGTAGGCATGGCGGATAAAGCTGAAAGTCATCGGACTGGTGACCCCTGAATAGCTCTCGATGATGTTCGAGTTATCCCACACCTGCCGGTTCCCCGCGGCAGGGCCCACATCCGAGACGGTCGTGATGTCGCGCGTCTGCAAGATGAAAAGCGTCCCATGCGCGTCGAAACAAAACTCGATATCCTGTGGACGCCGGCGCGCCCGCTCTATGGTCAACGCCGCCTGGATCACACCCGAACGTTGGCTTTCATCGAACACAGGCCTATTCCGCTCTGCCTCCGGTACCGGCTGCTCGATAACCCCCTCGCCTGCTGTTGCATTATATATATATTGCGTTTCCTTCAAGACCACGCTCTGCTCGATCACCCCGGTAATTTTGTGATAACAGACCTGGTCGGCGGCCAGGCCCGCACCCACAAGTCCCTCGCCAAGGCCATAGAGCGCGGAGATCACAAGCGTGAGCGGATCCTGGGCAACGGGGTCCGCCGTGAAGACCACCCCACTGATCATCGCATCGACCATGCTCTGGATCACCACCGCCATCGGCACTGGATGCAGAGCCAGCCCGTTTTCAAGCCGATACAACAGCGCACGTTCCGAATAGCCGGAAGCCCAGACGCGTTGCACGTGCCGGGCGATCGCGCCCGGACCGCGTACATACAAGTAACTCTCGTGAATCCCGGCAAAGGAGAACCGGGCCCCGTCTTCGTCCGCGGCTGACGACCGCACGGAAACATAACCGCCGCCGGCATCGCCGATAAACGCAACCTCCGCCAATTCACGTTCCAGCCAGTCGGGTGGCGGGACATCAAATATCATCGCCTGCACGACAGACGCCGTTTCAGCGGTATTCGTCACCGTCAGCCCAGCCAGGGCGCCCGCGATCCGCTCCCCAAGCCCCACCTCTGCCAGAGCATCAAGCATCGCCTCCACCGGCACCGCCACCCATTCGGGCACCCGGTGGGTCTGCTGCAGGCGCAATAGGTTGCGACCCTTTCCGCCAATCTCTGGAACGGCTTGATCCCTGTCGCCCGGTATAAATAAACGGTTCATAATCCAACCCCAAAGGTCACGCCGTGAATACGGAACAACTCCGCTGCCAATACAAAATAGAAAAGGACGATGTAGGCGCCACCGTATGCCTCCAAATTCTTCGCGGTGCTTCGACTGGGCGCCAGCCGAAAATGCAGGAACCCGCCCAGACATGCGAGAAAGAGCGCGATCAAGCCGCCGTAATACAACCACCCGAGACCGAGGTACACACCCACGATCCATGCCAGGATCGTGTTGAGCACACGCAACGCCATGGCAATATACCCCGCGGTGAAGCGTCCGAGGTGCTTGGAGTAACTGTCCACCCCTTCAATCTCGTCCTCAGGCATGCGGATCTTGCGAGATATCTCCCAATTGGAAAAGGCAAAGAAATCGGCGGCGGCATACGCCCAAAACAGCCAAGGCGCCTCCCAGAAAGGCCGCTGCATGGTGAAGCTGAAAATCGTGGCCGTCATCAACGGCATGATCAGCATGTGCGCAATGGAATAGAGGATAAAATGCGAACGCAGCCAATCCGGAACGAAAAACTCGTGCAGCATCACCCATGAAAAAAACAGGGTCGCACCGGCCGCAACCACCGCCGCCCAGCCGCTGGCCAGCGCGCAGACCAGCTCGATCACGATCGCCGCCGCTCCCAATAGCTTCAGATGAGTCAGGGTGATCAGCCCCCGCGAGAGCACCCGATCCGGATAATGAACAATGTCCAGCGCATAATCCTTATGCTCGTCGAATACCCGCAGGTGAAAGAAAATGCAGAACAGAAAAAGCATTCCGACAGGTGTGAACCAACCGATCTGCAGCGCCTCTCCCGGCCGCCCCAGTACCTGCGCCAGAAACTGGTTCGCCAGGAAATATATGATCACCATGCTGCTATGACTGAACAGCGGGAACCGTTCGTCCATGTACGCCTTCAGCCGCACCAAGAATGGACTGTCCAGAGTTAGGCTGTCACAACGCTCATTCATGCCGAGGCCCTCCCCCGATGGATTTCTGAACACTGCGGCGGAGTTTTTCATAATCGATCTTGGACTGATGCCGCGGGTCAAGCAGGAGCGGCTTTCGGGTGAAGATCAACCGATCCACCGGGATCCCTGCATCCTGAAGCTGCGCCGCCAACCCCGTCACCGCCTCGCCCTGAACGACAATGACCAATCGGCCCTCCACCTCCAGTGCCGCCGTCCGCATGGCTGCCGGAGCCAGCGCCGACACCTGTGACTCGACAAGCTGGGCGTGCAATGGCTCGCCCTTGCATAGAATCGTAGAATGTACGCGCCCGGTCAGCCAGAAACGCCCCTCCCGATCGAAATACCCGGTATCCCCCATGCGATGCCAGCATACCCCCTGATCATCGATCAGCTTGTTCTCTGCCACCGCAGCGGGATTCCGGAAGTAGTCCCGGCAGACATGCGCACCGGAAACAATCAGCTCGCCGATCGTGCCCGTCGGCAGTTCCAACGCACCCCATGAAGAAAAGCTGAGCGGCCCGCGCGTGATGCGAATCACCTTGGCAGCCACTGCCTCCACCGGTGTGCCGGTACAATAGCCTTCGCCTTCCACACTCAAACGCTCCTCCAGCGCAATGGAGGCGACCGGCTCCGCCTCTGTCGATCCGTAAACCACAATGATGTCCGTTGTCGGCAATCCCAACCGCCAACGCTCAAGCTGGTCGTTTGTGACCGGCGCTCCACCGGTCAGGATCCGCCGCAGCCCGGGGTTCTGCCCAGACCCCGCAACCGCATGCACCAGACGGTCCACAAAGGGCGGCGATGCCGTGCAGGTCCTTACCCCATGCCTGCTCATCTGCGCCAAAAGCCGATCGCCGCTGACCTCCCCCACCCGACGAAAATCCATATCCGGAATGACCGAAGTAATTCCATCAGCCAGATTCCGCAGCGCGAATACGGGAAACATCGGCATGTCCACGTCGGTCTCTTCATACTGATACTCCCGACCAAGCGCGGCATATTGAGCCGCAAGGAAACCGTGTGTCCGGTTGGCCCCCTTGGGAATTCCGCTGGACCCGCTGGTGAATGTGATCAAAGCCGGCGACTCCACCGATTCGGGCTGCCATATCGTCGGATCCGGCGGCGTCTCCTGCAGCCCACTGATCGTCAGCCGCGCCGGAAAAGGCCCGAGACGGCGACCCGTGGTCAGCGTCAGCGGCAGGGCCCGCATCCCTGGGGCCAACAGCCGCAAACAATGGCTGCGTCCGACACCAGCAAAGCCGCGTGGCTCCGCAAACGCAGCAAACTGCGCGATCTTTCGCATCGGCATCCACGGATCGACAAATACCGCGACCGCACCGGATTTAATGATACTGAGCAACACACTGTAGAGGTCGATCGACATCGGGATCATCACCACCATGCGATCACCAGGCCGCAAACCCGCTCGCTCCAAACCGGCCGAGATCCGGCATACACGTTCCCAGAGTTGAGCAAAGCTGATCGAGGTCCCATCCGGCATGATCAGGGCCGGACGCGACGGCACCCGCTGCGCGGTCGCTTCCAGATACCCCAAAATATTGATGCCGCCGTCATTCATGCTGGTCAGGTCCACCGCTAAGGCATTTTTCATAAAGCACATACTCCCGAAACGGCACGGAGGTGCCCGCATCAAGCCGCCGGGAATCGTTGTGCTCATGCATCAGGCACATCAACACCTCCTTGTAGCCCCCGGCCACCACCTGCTCGAGCGCCGTCGCCATCAGGGCAGGGCCGACACTCGTGCCGCGATACGCCGGCAGGCAGCCGAGCGACTTGAAACAGATTCGCTCGACACCGCGACGGTTCCACAGGAACTTCAATTTCGCCGACCATGAATGCCGCCCCCGCATGGCGCGCACAGCGTCGGCGTAATCAGGATAGCCGAAGACAAACCCTACCTCCGCCCCATCCGGTGCACAGCAGAACTGGCAGAGCCCCGGCACGAGTATCGATTGAATCCCTTCGTAAAGTCGGAGGAACGACTCGAGCCCGATCGCCGTGTAATGCCGGTTGCCAGAGAAAATCTGGAGCGAAAGGCGGTGCATCAGCCCAACCTCCTCTGTCAGCCGACGCTTATCAATAGGACGGAAGGTATAGCCCTGCCTGCGGATCCGTCGCAGATACGGCATCAGGTTGGCCACCGCTTTCTCAGGATCCGGTATGCGCGCTGAGAAATATCGATCAATCACCCTATACCCGCATGCCTCCCATAGCTCGGGATAATAGACCGGATTCCAGGGTTCCTTCAGAAAGGGCGCCTCCCGAAGCGACCCGACAGCAAAACGGTAGCGGTGCCAAGTGTCGCCGTCCATCGGACCCAACACGCGCCTGACCCCATGCGAGCGCAACCAATCCTCCGCCGCTGTCAGCAGCTGCCCGCAGGCCGCAACATCATGGAACGCCTCAAAAAAACCGATCGTCCCGGCTCCGCTCACTCCCGATCGCCGCGCGACACAGCGAGCGCGCACCTGGCCATGGTCCTCGGCAATGAAGACCATCTGCCGGTCGGCGAAGGCCGGATCGAACAAGACCTTCTCTTCGGCTGCTTGAGCACTCGGGGTGAAAAACGGATCCCGGGCGTAAACCCGCGCGGGCAACGCGTAAAAACCAGAGCCTGCCACTTCAACCGATGCTGGTGTTCGAATCATCATTGCGCACCCCCACCCACATCCGGGCGCCATGGCAGCAGCACATCCGCCTCACGCCCGTATACATCGGCCCAAAGCAAGGGCCGCCACGGCTTAAAAATCCCGGTATACTGACAAACCCCTACCACAATCACCGCGCCCAATACCGTCAAAAACGCACCCACTCCGCCCGTCGGGTGGGATTGCACCGTCATGATCCCGATCCCCAGCCATACAGCCAACAGCACAACCCCCGCAAGCAGCCAAACAGCAGTCGTATCAGGTGCGCGCCGCATCACCACCGGCTCCGCCAGCACCGCCGCCACGGCGATGACCCCTCCAGCAAGCTGCGGCCAACTCCAGCGCCAACCGGTCCGACCCTTTCCGAGTTGTACCACTACGCCGAAAACCACAGGAACCAACACCGCCGCGAGGAACAGACCGTAAAGGAAATGGAACATCCCTGTCAGATTCGCCAGCAGCATCAGCGTCGCCGCAGGGGTCGCCAGAAGGACCATCCGACGATACACAAGCGTTCGTCGCTGTCTGCCACCGGTAAAGACAAAAACCAGCAGAAAAACCAGGATCGCAACCAGTAACGGAACCGCCCAGTCGACCGAGCCAAGGCTCCATACCCCGTAGAGAATGATACTCATGATCATCAGGTTCTTCGTTCGCAGCAGCCGGCCATAACGATTCACCACCGGTAACAACGCAAACAGAATCAGGATACTGACCGATTGCATCATCAGTTCCGGCGTTGATTTGGTCACTGTCTTAAGCAACAAAAAGGCCGCGATCAGTGGTACGAACAGGTTGTCGCGGCCACCGATCGAGACCGCTTCCACCATCGTCAGTAGGGTCGCCGCGAGGAAAGCTGACAACAGGGACTGCATCACACTTACGTCACTTTTGATCAGCACCAGTGGCAACAATACGGCAAGGAAGGTCACAACCCAGAAGGCGATCGAGCCTTCCAAACTCTTCGATTCGACAACTCCACCCGTGCGAAAACGGACCCGACCGAACCGTGCGCCAACCAGCGCGGCAGCCGTATCGGCCACCGTCAATACCAGGACCGCACTCATGTACAAACCGTAGTCGTCATGGGTCAACCAGAACAGCGCCGCGATCGCAAAGGGATAATACAAGCTGCCGTAACTCTGCCGTTTCACCCGACACAGGCTCTGCAGTAAGCCACCCTTCTCCGCCAGCCAAAGGCTTACGCCGAATCCCACCGCCAAGACAAGCACCGCCAGAGGATGGCTCAGCAGCCAGGGAAATAACAGGCACCCCGCCCCGCCACCCAGATGCACCAACTTACGAGACCACTCGGGAGAGATCGAGGTGTGGCGGGTAATCCATTCCACAATGCCGATCCACCCTCCCAACATCAGCGTGATCACCAGCATCCCGCTTAGTTCAGCCTGCATGGGTTCGCTCCTCCTCATGCACCTGACCTGCCGCATCGCCCGAACCGACCTCGTCCAACCGAAAGGCGCTGTAGAAAAAAGCGCGGTCACGGGTAAACAGCCGTTCCGCCCAGTCGTTCAGCGGAGTTACGCGATCCAAGAAACAGGCCGGGCACCCCCGCGGCACCAGCATGTTCCAGTAGGCCAGCCGCGCCCCAGGACGGGCATGCTCCAACAATTGCCCATAGAGGCGGGTGGCGGACCCCTCATCCATGTACTCGAAGATATCGGACAGGTTAAAGCCGTCGAACCCCTCGCCACCCAGCCGCGCCGCAGCAGCCTCGATACCACCATGAAACAGCTGCAGCCGATCCGCATGCCGCCGGATGCCCGCCAACACCGCCGGACGCGTCCAATCCGGCATCGCCCCCGTGAATTGACCGGTCAGGATATACCGTAAATACGGGTTGCTGTGCGTTTCCAGTTGGGTTAAGGCATCACGCGCACGCAGAAAGATTCGATCCGCAACCGTACCCTCCACATACCGGAAGAATCCGGGGTCCCGGCCGAGCCTGCCCATCATGAAGCGACTGAAGAAAAGGCGAAACAACCAGCGCCAACGCCGGTTATCCCATGTCTGCTGATAGAACCGTTCCCGTTCTTCCCGGTCACGCGGCTGCAATAGCGCGTCCCGCGTGCGCCGGGAATGCACCAGCGGCAGGAGGAAGGACCGGAAAAGGCGGAAATAGTTCTCAAACTTGCCGCCGTGGATTACCCCTTCGGTTATCAATCGCGGATTCGCATCCCAGAACCCACGTGCAGACTCAGAAAGCCCATCGCGTAACACGGAATAGACCGCCAGCCGGTCGGATGCCCGCTCAAAACCAAGAAACGCCAGCGCCCCATCATCGTCCAGACGCTGTACCGCCACAACGCGCAACTCCAAACACGCAAGCTGAGTGAGATTCAAGTCCGCGGCTACCACCTCCGCGCCATGCGAAAGCAGATGAAGGCTGTTGTCTCCCGCAGAGGCAATGGAGAGGATCCGTCGACCCTTCGCCGGACACAACGTCTCCACCAGCAAGGCGCTATCCTCCCAGCAGTTCGCATACCGAATCCGATCAAAGGCCACGCGCCTGGCTAAACCAGCCGACCCCTCATCCATCGAAACGGCACCAACAGCGCCCTCATCCTCACAATCCAACGTTCTCAGGGAAGTCCGCGTCATGCGTCAACGCCTTTCTCTGTCCACCAAGTTCACCACCACAATCGGCCACAATCCAGCGACACTGCCACTTTCATAATACCAATCAATACGTTCACCATAACGGCACTCGCATGCAGATATCGATCTAAAGACGCACCACCATGCGCCAAACCCATCCACAAGCGTCCAAAAGAGCGGAAGCCCTCAGGCCGACGGCCAGGGGTATCGAACAGTGAACAGCACACGGGCAGGGGTAGCCCTGACCGTCTCGGTCTGATGAGAATGGGCATACGCCTGGCACCGGAAA
>CALLYA010000004.1 GCA_937875495.1 uncultured Verrucomicrobiota bacterium | reverse complement strand
CTGGCCGTCTATGTCATTACTTCGCCACGTCTGCTCTTGGATGTGCCCGAGGATCGGCAGCGCCTGCGCCCCGCGTACGGTGGTCGGAAGCCCCCGGGCCGCGGCACGCGAAGTCATGCTGTGAAAACCGCCGCGAAAAAGGCCTATTCCTCGGCGCTCAGCGCCTGCATCAATCCGGGATGATCCTCGACGACCGGGAACTGCGGGTATTCCTCGACAATACTGGCCGGTGGACGGAACAGGACCCCGCGCTCAGCCGCTTTCAGCATCGTGAGATCGTTGTAGGAATCGCCGGCGGCACGGATCTTGAATCCGAGGGCTTGCAAGCCGCGCACAGCTTTTTCTTTACCGTTGGACTGGCGCAACTTGTAATCGGCGATGTAGCCGGCCTCGTCGATCTCGAGCCAGTTGCAGAACAGGGTGGGCCAATCGAGCTGCCGCATCAAGGGTTCGGCGAATTCGTAGTAGGTATCGGACAGGATGATCACCTGATATTGCGCCCGCAACTCATCCAGGAACTCTTTGGCGCCCGGGAGCGGTCGCAGGGTTCCGATCACCTCTTGGATCTTGGACAGCTTGATGTCATGACGTTTCAGGGTCGCCAATCGGCGCTGCATCAGCACGTCGTAATCCGGGATATCCCGTGTGGTCAGCCGCAGATCCTCGATACCCGTCGCCTCCGCAACGGCGATCCAAATCTCCGGCACCAACACACCCTCCAGATCCAAGCAGCAAATGACCATAACCTCCCCTTTTCTCCCTGTTGCAGTCTTGGCCGGCACTCCGCGCATCGGCCTATTGTTCCATTGTATCGGAACAGAGGGTCGATGCAAATCTCACCCGAACCTACGCGGGCATGCGATCGCTATCGGGTGATCGTGTGAAACGCCTTCAGAATCTGCTGCCCCAACAAGGCCATAGCAGAAATCGCCTCCTGCGGCTCTTGCCAACGCGAGTTCAACTGTCCTTGGTCATCGGTCAACCCGATTTCACCGCGCGAGCGCAAGTATTGATGCGCGATCACGACACATGCGCCTTCCCAGAAGATGTCGGCAACGCGCTCAGGAATCGGCGTGCCGCCTTTGCAGGTCGGCGCGATCGGAATCAGGTCCAGCGTGTTGTGCTCGGTTCCTGCCGTGATCACCATTCCCGCGGCCCGCATCCGGGTCACGTACTCGGTCAGTACTTCCGGCTCGTTCCGGGTCGGGATGAACTCCGCCGCGAGGAGTCCGAGCGATTGAATCTGCCCGATCAGATGCTCGGGCGTCTCCTCAAACCCGCAGATCGGATCGACTCCATCCGCGAGTGTTGGATAGCTCGGGATACCACCCAGCTCCAGGATCAGGTCACGCGCATGCTCAAACCCCACAAACGTCTCCTCGACGAATGCCGGTTTGCCCGATTTCATCAGGTGGGAGCGGATCTCGTTCTGCACCGTGACGTGATCCTTCGGGCCCGATGCCTTCGACGGCACTCCAAAGACCTGCTCCAGGGCGGCGAGTCGCTTGTCGCCGGAGAACTTCTGGAAGACGGCGGCTTGGAAGGCCTGCGCGATGTGGCGTTCCTGGATATAGACCGTTTCGAGCGAGCATTGGTGGCGCTCGGCGATCATGGACTTGACCGAAGCCTCATCGATCCCGGTCGGAATGCCGGCGGCGGTGAAGACCGCCTCTATCCGCTCAATCATCGCGGCCATTCGCTCCGAGTCGTTCTTGCGGATCGTGGCCAAAAGTTCGGATGCACGTTCGCTCATCGGGGAAAAGCGGGAGACGCCCTTGCCGCAGATATACATCTTGCCGGGGTTCCCTGGATCGTTGATCTTCACCCCGGAATCACGCAGCTCCTCAAGCAGGCAGATGATCTCGGTGCCGAACAAGGGGAAGATCCCACGGATCCAGGCCTGGTCGGCAAAATCGTTGTAGAGCGAGTAGTCGTAGTAGTTGCTCAGGCCAAGCACTTCGATCTCTTGCTGGTCGGCCAGCTCAATGGCCTGATCGACCGACTCGAACGCGGAGAAATTGGGTGGCAGGTGAATGTGCGTGTTCATGGGCCGCCGTTGAAGACGACCATCTTTCACTGCCTCCGGCGACAGCCCGGCAATCGCTCCCATCGCGTCAAATAAGGATTCCTGCATCTCTTCACCCTTCTGCGTTGCTTCGTGGCCAAGGCAATCAACTTCAAAGTTGAACGCGCACCAGCTTCCTCGGCGGAAGGTGCAATCCCATTCCCAACGCGTCTTCCGCCGATTCCTTGAGCGCCTCCGAGATGGTCGGATGCGCGAAGACGGTCTCCGCAAAATCGTGCATCGAGACCTGCTGATGCAACAATGCGCCCGCTGCTGCAATGCACTCGGTCGCCGCATGCCCGAGCATGTGCACGCCCAACAGTTCATCGGTCTCACGATTGCGAATCGTCTTCACGAATCCCTCGGTGTGATGCGACGCCATTGCCTTGCCCAAATGCCCGATCGGAAAGTGCCCGATCGAGATTGGAAGTCCCTTCTCCTTCGCATCCTGTTCCGTCATCCCGACTGCGCCAATCTCAGGGAAGGTATACACCGCTGACGGAATCGGCGAATGAAATGGTTTGGGCGAATGGTTGAGCGCGTGCTCGACTGCGGCCACTCCATGCGCGGAGGCCGCATGCGCCAATAAACAACGGCCATTTGCATCGCCAATGCAATAGTGCCCGGCCAGCGAGGTCTCCATGAAATCGTTGACCGGTATGAACCCGCGCGGGCCGAGCTCGATCCCAGCGCGCTCCAAACCGAGCTGGGCGGTGTTCGGCTTGCGGCCGGTCGCAACCAGGACCCGATCCACGTGCAAGACTTTCCCGTTCGAGAGGACCGCCTCCAGGCCGCCATCCTTGAGGCTCATTCCATCCACGCGTGTGTCGACGTGGCAAGCGATCCCTCGCTGTTTGAACACGGCATGCAGGGCTTGGCCCAACTCATGGTCCAACCCGGGCAACAGCCCCGGCAGCATCTCTACGACCGTCACATCCACACCCAGCGGTTGGAGCAGACACGCAAACTCGCAGCCGATCACACCGCCACCGACGATCAGCAGCTTCTTGGGCAGGTCTTTCCAGTGCACGCTCTCGTCTGAGGTGCAGACCCACTGCGGATCGTCCGGCCAGCCAGGTATGCGCGCAGGCGAAGAGCCGGTCGCCAGAATCACCTTGTCCCCCGTCAATACGCGTGTGGAATCGCCGCTTTGAACCGCGACCCGCCCCGGAGCGTCTAGCACAGCCTCGCCCTGGATCAGGGTCACCTTGCGTGCCTTGAACAGGTTGCCGACACCGCCGCGCAGCTGCCGGATGACACGATCCTTATGCTTCTGAATGCGGGTCCAGTCAAAGCCGGGCGCCCCCGGCAGGGTCAGGCCCCACTCGTCTGCATGCTGCATCTGATGCAGCAGCTCGGCCGAGGAGAGCAGCGCCTTGGACGGGATGCAGCCACGGTTCAGGCAGGTCCCGCCCAGGTCACCCTTCTCCACCACGGCTACACGCGCCCCCAATTGCCCCGCCTTCAAGGCAGCCACATAGCCTCCGGGACCCGAGCCAACTATCACGATATCAAAATGATCAGCCATCAATCCGTCCTCCCGACACGCCAACCTCGGAACACCAAGTCATTCCCTTCCGCCGCCCCCCGACACTCCGACTTACCTCAACCCAAGTGCTCCGCCGGTGCCTCCAAAATCTCTTTGAGCCGCGCCATGAACTTCGCCGCCATCACGCCGTCCACCACACGATGGTCCGCGCTCAGCACCATCGTCATCACGCGTCCGGCCCGCATCGCGCCGCCGGAGACAAGGACCGCCTCCTTCACCGCCCCAATGGCGAGAATGCCGGACTCCGGCGGGTTGATGATCGCGCTGAACTCGTCGGTCCCGAAGGAGCCGAGATTCGTGGTCGTGAAGACGCCATGCCCGATATTCTCGAGCTTCCCGGCGCGCGCACCCTGGATCAATCGCTTCGAGGTCTTCGCCAGGGTCGCCAGGTCCATTCGGTCAACACCCATGACGACCGGTACGACCAGTCCGTCATCAACACCAACCGCAATCCCGAGGTTCACCGATGGATAGGTCACCAGCTCTTCGCCCTCGAGCCGGGTCCGCAGTGCGGGGAATTCCCCGATCACACGCGCGCAGCCCAGGTTCACAACATCGTTCAACGTGCAGCCGACCTTCGGTTTGTGCTCCTTGTAGAAGGCGAACAACGCCCCGGCATCGATCGTCTGCTTCAAATAGAAGTGCGGAACCGTCTGCTTCGAGCGCTGCAGGTTCGTCGCGATCGCGCGCCGCATCTTCGTCATCGGCGCACGCGTCACCGCATCCGACGCAGCACCTGCAGGTGCCGCGACAGGTCCGCGATAGGCGGCGACATCCGACGAAAGCAGCCGCCCGTCGGGTCCGCTGCCGGCACCGATCGCACTGAGATCGAGTCCGCGCGCCGCCGCGGCCTTCCGCGCCGCCGGCGAGGCCTTCACCCGACCGCTAGGTGTGCTTGCGGTTCCGGCGGTATGGGCTGCTGCGGACACAGGCTTCTGGGATGCTCCGGCCGCGGGCGCGTTCGATGCAACCTGCTGCGCAGGGGCCTGCGCCGAAGCTCCGCCGGCACCCGATTGGGCGATATACAAGTCCACATCCTCATCACGCTCTGCAAGGTAGGCGATCACGGTCTTCACCGCCGCGATCTCCCCCGCTGGCACCACAATCCGTGCCAGCCGCCCCGCAGCGGGCGACTCAAAATCCATCGTCGCCTTGTCCGTCTCAATCTCACACAGGATCTGGCCCTCGGTGATGACATCGCCTGCGGAAACCTTCCACTCCAAGACCGTCCCCTCTTCCATGCTGTTGCCCGCCTGCGGCATCAGGATCGGGGTGACCACGCCCTCCGGAAGGGTCTCGGTCGCAGTAGCGCTCACAGCAGGAGCGGATGAAGTGGGTGCGGCTGATGGTGCGGAGGCTGCCGGAGCAGCTACCGGTGCCGCGGCGGCGGCAGGGGCCGTCGCGCCCGCCTCCCAGCCGGAGAGATCCACACCGTCACCACCCAATAGCGCGATCGGCGTCTTCACCGCCGCAATCCCACCCGCCGGCACAACGATCTTCACCACACGCCCCGCCGCTGGCGATTCGAAATCCATCGTCGCTTTGTCCGTCTCGATCTCACACAGGATCTGGCCCTCGGTAACCGTATCCCCCTCGGCTACCTTCCACTCCAGGACCGTCCCCTCTTCCATTGTATTGCCCGCCTGCGGCATCAGCACCGGGGTCACCCCCTCTGGAACCGCACCGCCGATCGCCGGTTGAGAAGGCGCAACCGATGCGCTTTGAGCAGGCGCTTTCGCAGACGCCGAAACCGCCTCGCCCGCCTGGGCCATCCGCCCGAGGAGTCCGCCTACCTGCACCGTGACTCCCGGTTCGGCCGCGATCTCCGCAAGCCGCCCGGTCGATGCGGCGGATACCTCGATCTCACACCGCTCCGCCTCGAGCACAACCAGCGCATCGCCAATCGCCACTGGATCGCCGACACGCTTGTGCCAAGCGCGCACGGTCGCGGACCCCATCCCCTGGACAGCCTCAGTCAAAAATATTTCCTGCATGACCACTCACCAAAATATTGATTTCCTTCAGAATTGTTGCTCCAACCTATCAAAAAGCTGTCGCCAGTCAAACAGGATGTTGCAATCTTTTTTTGACCGAGCAACGGTTTCATGCTAGCTAGGAGGGAATCGACCGGGATCGGTGGGATAAGTGTGGCTACTATGGGGGAAACATCCAGAAAAAGACAGGACCGTGTTCTCCGGAAGCTGCTGGAAAAGAAGCATATTTCCGTCAAGCAGCTTGCAGAAGAGTTTCGCATCAGCGAAGCGACGGCACGCAGGGACCTGAAGGCGCTCGCCGAAACGGGGCAGTTGATGCTCGTGCACGGCGGTGCGCGTTTGCCCGCAATGCGCGACTTCTCCTTTCAGGCGAAGAAGATTCGCAACATTGAGGCCAAACGGATCATTGGGCGGCTCGCAGCGGAATTGGTCGCGGACGGCGACCAGGTCTTTCTCGACTCCGGCACGACCTGTTTCGAACTCGCTGTCCAGCTCCAGTCCAAACAGGGCGTGACCGTCCTGGCCAACAGCGCGCGCTTCACCCAGGAGCTCAGCTCACCCTCCCTCCTGGTCTTCATCCTCGGCGGTCGCTACCGGCCGGACAGGCTCGACATGGTCGGCCCCATGGCCACTCAGGCACTCACACCCCTTCGCGGTTTCATCGCGTTTATCGGTGCCGACGGTCTCTCCAGAGAGCCCGGACCTGCCGCGAGCGACATGGAGAGCGCAGAGCTCTTCGGCCTTGCCACGCGAAACGCTAGGGAGACCGTGCTGCTCGTCGATCACGACAAATTCGACCAGGCCGCGCTTTGCCAGATCACTTCATGGAACAGGATCTCCACCGTTGTTTCGGATCGAAGGCCGAACCAGGAGTGGATCGAATTCTTCTCCGACGCCCACATCAAACTCATCTATCCCAACAGCAACCCATCGAGCAACATCAACCCAACATGAACCGCGGCTCAGTCAGCAGACGAGGCGTCCACGAACCCGCATCCGCCTGCCTACCTGCTTGAGCCCTCCCTGACACCACCTTTTCCATTCATGGATTCATACGGACGCAATCCCCAGATCCGCAGGAGTTTGCCAACATGCCGAAATCACTCAATATCGACCCAGCCCAAGTGCGCGCCAAAGGCACGCTCGAATTTCAGCCGATCCCGCTGAACCAGTACGACCGCACCATCGCCCAGGAGCTCAAGTCCGGCGCCTTTACCAAAGAGGATCTGCTCCGGATCCAGCATGACATGATGGTCATTCGGACCTTCGAAAACATGCTCGATTCGGTCAAAAAGCAGGGCAATTACCAGGGGATCGAATACAACCACCGCGGCCCCGCACACCTCTCGATCGGGCAGGAATCCACCGCGGTCGGTCAGGCCTACCTCCTCGGCATTGAAGACCATATCTACGGCTCGCATCGCAGTCATGGCGAGATCCTGGCCAAGGGGCTCTCCGCCATACACCAGCTCTCTGACGACCAGCTGCTGGAGATCATGCGCAACTATTTCGGCGGCGCATGCCTCCGCATCGTCGAAGCATCCAACCCCGGCAGTGACGTTAAGGATCTCGCCCGCGACTACCTCGTCTATGGCGCCCTGGCCGAGATCTTCGGTCGCGAGCCCGGGCTCAACAAGGGCCTCGGCGGCTCCATGCACGCCTTCTTCCCACCTTTCGGCGTCTTCCCCAACAACGCCATCGTCGGCGGCTCCGGTGACATCGCCGTCGGTGCCGCCCTCTTTAAGAAGTGCAATCTCAAACCGGGCGTCGTCATCGCCAACATCGGCGACGCGTCCGCCGGCTGCGGCCCCGTCTGGGAAGGTCTCTGCCTGGCCAACATGGACCAGTACAAGACCCTGTGGGACGATGCCCATCGTGGCGGCCTGCCGTTGATCATGAACTTCGTCAACAACTTCTACGGCATGGGCGGTCAGCCGGTCGGTGAAACCATGGGCTTCGGCGTCCTCGCACGCCTCGGTGCCGGCCTCGCACCCAATCAAATGAACGCCGAACGCGTCGACGGTTTCAACCCGCTCGCCGTCATCGACTCCATTCGCCGTAAAAAGGCGGTCATCGAAACCGGCGACGGCCCGGTCCTGCTCGATACCATCACCTACCGCTTCTCCGGCCACTCACCCTCCGACGCCAGCAGCTACCGCGACAAGTCGGAAGTCGAGGCATGGCAAGAGGTCGATCCGCTGGCCACCTTCGCCCAATCCCTCATCGACGCCGAGGTCTGCACCCAAGCCGAGCTCGACGCCATGCAGCAGGCGATCGATACACGCATCCTACGCGCGTACAAAAATGCCATCGACCTCGAGATCTCACCCAGGGCGGATCTCATGCAGGTCGGCAACCTCGTCGAGGCGACCATGTTCTCCAACGGCGATGTGGAGTCCATGGACCCCGAGCGCACGCCCGATGTCCTAATTTCCAAGGAGGAGAACCCGCGCGTCCAGCAACTCGCCCGGCGCAGCCGTTCCGGCCTCGACGAAAACGGGCAACCGCTGCCCAAACAGCGCTGCATCGGCATCCGCGATTCCCTGTTCGAGGCCATCATCGACCAGTTCTACATCGATCCGACCCTGGTCGCATACGGCGAGGAGAACCGCGACTGGGGAGGCGCCTTTGCCGTCTATCGCGGACTCACCGAAGCGCTGCCGTATCATCGCCTGTTCAACTCCCCCATCAGTGAAGGCGCCATCGTCGGCTCCGCCGTCGGGTACGCCGTCGAGGGCGGGCGTGTGATCGCCGAATTGATGTACTGCGACTTCATGGGCCGCGCCGGTGACGAGATCTTCAACCAGCTCGCCAAGTGGCAATCGATGTCCGGCGGCCTGCTGAAGATGCCGGTCGTCCTGCGCGTCTCGGTCGGATCCAAGTACGGTGCGCAGCACAGCCAGGACTGGACCAGCATGACCGCCCACATCCCGGGCCTGAAGGTCGTCTTCCCCGCCACGCCGTACGACGCCAAGGGGTTGATGTACTCCGCACTCACCGGGACCGATCCGGTTGTCTTCTTCGAGAGCCAACGCCTTTACGACCAAACGGAACTCTTCCATCCAGGCGGCGTTCCCACGGAGAAATACCGGATCCCGATCGGCGAGCCGGATGTCAAGAAAGAGGGCAAGGACCTCACGATCCTGACCATCGGCGCCACGCTCTACCGCGCCCTCGAGGCAGCCCAGGAGCTCGAGGCCAAATGGGGGATCTCGTGCGAGGTCATCGACGCGCGCTCGATCGTCCCGTTCAATTACGAGCCGGTCCTGAAATCGGTCGCCAAGACCC
Organism: uncultured Verrucomicrobiota bacterium; assembly: GCA_937875495.1. GTDB lineage: Bacteria > Verrucomicrobiota > CALLYA01 > CALLYA01 > CALLYA01 > CALLYA01. The sequence goes on along the minus strand of CALLYA010000004.1, from coordinate 855 downwards.
ACAAGATCCTCTTGGCCTCCGATGCGTGCGAACGCGGCAGCGCCCTGCACACCATGGCAACCAAGCTCAGCACCCTCGCCTTCGATGAGCTGGACGCCCCGCCGGTCGTCCTCGGTGCACGCAACTGGATCACCCCGGCCGACGAGGTCGAAGACGCCTTCTTCCCCTTCCCGGTCGACTTCATCGATGCCGTGCACACGCACATCCTCCCGCTCAAGGGCTACACACCCAGCCGCATCAACGACCGCAACGACCTACTCCGCAGGGATCGCCTCGGCGTCTGACCCACCACAGCTGACCAGCAAAGCCCCCACGCCTTCGGCCCCCACCGGCCGGAGGCGTTTTTTTTTGCACGGGTGCTTCAGGCCCCGGGTTGTAGCACGAGGCTATACGAAAAGGCACGTTGCATCATGCGTTGCCTCCAGGCAATAGTCGCCGATAAGTCAGATCATTGTCTGAATCGGGGTCGGGGTCGGAATCGGGATCGGAATCGATTCCTGTCCTGGTTGGCTCCTGGCCCTCATGGACCGCTCAAACTTCGCTGCCGAGTGGTGTCAGCACCGCAACAATACGGTTGCGGTACCCGGTTTTTTATGGCCGAATCCCATCACGCGTCCCTTCGATACCGATACCGATAGCGACCCCGACCCCGATCTTGCTTCGCCATTGACCTTTTCGGACGGGCACTAGCACGCAAAGTCGTGCTGCAGCCCGATGGACAGCCCCAAGTACCGATACGCTCCGTACCGCTGTGAACGAGAACGATCGGAGAAGCCGCTGCTCGCCACCCGACGCGCTCTCTGCGCCTCTGCGCCTCTGCGCGAGACCTCCGGTCATCAGTAGGCTCAACGACCA
>CALLYA010000003.1 GCA_937875495.1 uncultured Verrucomicrobiota bacterium | reverse complement strand
TCCGACCTCGCCTGATGCCCCCAGGCATCAGGCTTCCGGCCGCAAGGCCGGAACCTTCTTGATCTTCCACTGCGGGCGGGCTTAAGATTCCTGGTCCGTACAGGCTTGCGGACCCAGCCTGGATCGGAGCGGGCATCGAGATCACGCTCCCGCCCGAAGGCAGCACGCCCACAGATCTACATCGACAGGAGACGCCAACCATGGAGCAGATCACCCGACGCAATTTCCTCATGACCAGTCTCGGCACAGTCGCCGCCCTGGCCGGGACTTCCACCTCGCCGCAACTCCGCGCCGCCACCGGCGGTCGCCTGCCGATCGGCCTGCAGCTCTATGCCGTGCGCGGCTCCTTCTCCAAGGATGTCCCCGGCACTCTGAAGGCCGCCAAAGAGCTCGGGTACGACGGTGTCGAGTTCTGGGGCTACGGTGGGACCGAGAACGTCTTCGGGGAGTACTCCGCCAAACAGCTGAAGGCACTCCTGGACGAGAACGGCTTGAAGTGCTGCGGGATCCATTGCGAGCCACGCGCCGTGGCCGACGAGAACCTCGCGCGTACCGTCGCGAACAACAAGATCCTCGGCAACAACTACCTGATCGTCGCCGGTGCCGCCGATCGGATGAAGGACAAGACCACGATCGCTGAATTCGCCAAGTACCTCAATACGGCCTCGGAGAAGGTGGAGTCCGATGGCATGTCAGTCGGCTACCACGCCCACGGCTTCGATTTCGTCGTCATCGACGGCAGGTTCGCATGGGATCATCTCTTCAGTCAGACACGGCCCCAGGTGGTCATGCAAATGGATGTCGGCAACTGCCTCGACGGCAACGGCGACCCGATCGCCATGTTCGAAAAGTTCCCCGGCCGGTCGCAGACGGTCCATATCAAGGAGCACCAGGAGAAGACATTCGACAGCGATTACTACACAAAAGTGTTCGACCTCTGTGAGAACCGCTGCGCCACGGAGTGGTACATCGTGGAGATGGGCGAGCCGGACGGCAACGGGTTCACCGTGGCCGGAGCCGCGATCAAGAAATTGCGGACGCTCGGGAAATAACCACTTCGAACCGGCGGCAACCCCTCTGTGGACCCGCCGGTTCTCCATCCGCCTCGCAACCATCACATGCCCGGAGGGGCCTGCATGAATCCTCAAGCATCAGGAATGACCCGGCGCCGTTTCCTCGGCGCCTCCGCCGTCACCGCCGCCGCCACGATCCTTTCCCGCAACCAGGCCGCCGGCGCAGCCCAACACGTACCAGAAGGTCGACCGGTCCGAATCGCCTATATCGGCTGTGGCACCCAGGGCCTGCGCAACATGATGGGTGCGCTCGAGCATCCCGGCGTGCAGATCACCTCGGTCTGCGACCCGAACCGGCTGAGTGATGACTACCCGGAATGGGGCCCGAGCGAGGTCAACGACAAGGTCCGCGCCTTCCTGCAGGACCCCGACTGGGCGCGCGACGCCCGCGGCGGCCTCTGCGGCCGGGAGGTGGGCCGGAACGTGGTCGACACCTACTACCGCAGGACCCCACCTGCCGGCGGATTCGCACCCTGCCGGACCTATGTCGACTTCCGGGAGCTGCTCGAACAGGAGACCGATGTGGATGCCTTCTACATCATGACCCCGGAGCATTTGCACTCGACGATCGCGATCCAGGCGATGGCGCAGGGCAAGCACGTGATCACGCATAAGCCGCTGGGCAATATCCTGCATGAGGCACGGACCGCCCGCGATCTCGCCCTGGAGTCCGGACTCGCCACGCACCTCTTCTGCGCCGCAGGCAATCACTCGACCTCCACGATCTGCGAATGGGTCTGGAGCGGGGCGATAGGGCCCGTGCGCGAGGTGCACAACTGGTCGACCCGCCCCTTCTGGCCGCAAGGCATGCTGACAAACCCACCGGAGCAGCCGCCCGTGCCGGATGACTTTCGATGGGACCTCTGGCTCGGGCCTGTCCCGGACCGCCCATACCATCCCGCTTACACGCACGCCGTCTTCCGCGGCTGGTACGATTTCGGGACCGGTGCGCTCGGCGATATGGGCCACTACAGCTTCCATCAGATCTTCAAGGTCCTGAAGCTCGGCTCCCCGACCAGTGTCGAGGCCGGCCGCAGCCAGTACTGGGCGATCGAGGACTTCACCTGGCACAAGAAGGTCAATACCGTCGCCTACCCGCGCGCCTCGGTCATCCACTGGGAGTTCCCCGAGCGGGGCGAGATGCCGCCCGTCCGCCTGCATTGGTACGACGGCGGCATGCGCCCGCCCATGATCGAAGAGCTCGAGGCCGACGGCCGCCCGATGCCGGAGGAGGGAATGCTCTTTGTCGGTGACCGCGGCAAGATCCTTGCCGATTTCACGGGAGGCAGTCCGCAGCTCATCCCCGAGGCCAGGATGCGCGCCTTCCAGCCGCCGGCCGAGACCGTGCCCCGGCCGAAGCCGGAGCTCGATCAGTTCCTCGATGCCTGCCACGGCGGTCCGGAATCGGACGCCAGCTTCCCCAATGCCTACCCATTCGCGGAGACGATCCTCCTCGGCACGATCGCCCTGCGCGTGGAGCAAAAGCTCAATTGGGACACCGCACGCGGTGCCTTCACCAACTCCGACGCCGCCAATGCCTTGATCCGGCGTGCCGATTATCGCCCCGGCTGGGAGATCTGAGCCCGCTCGGGGACGGCTCCGGCACGTGTCGACCAGAGCACCATTTCAGGGCGGCCCGATTTGCCAATGGCCGCGCCAAGCAACAGGGTGGAATCCGTATAGATTGGCGCCCAAGGCCTGAATCGACCTGGCGGCGGTCTCCCACCCGGGAGCGGCCGCATGGCCGCCGATTCCCTTTCAAACGACATGTTCAAACCCAACAGGAACCACATCATGAATCAAAACAGCAGCGATTGCCGGCGGCCCCGCCCCTGGGCGGCGCTCTTGTCCGGTCTGCTCCTTTTCACCACCAGCGCCCTCACCTACACCAACGCTCAGGAACCGGAAGCGCCCGAGCCGCCTGCCGCGCCCGCAGCCACGGAGCAGGCCTGGGCACCTGCTGAAGGCCCGCTCATGACGCGCTGGGCCAAGGATGTCTCGCCCGAGAACGCGCATCCGGAATACCCCCGCCCGCAGATGGTCCGCCAACAGTGGCTGAACCTGAACGGCCTCTGGCAATTCGAGATCGTCGAGCGCGAAGCCGATCGTCCGGCCGCGTTCAACGGTCAGATCCTGGTCCCGTTCCCGATTGAATCCGCCCTCTCAGGCGTCAAACAGACGGTCTCGCCGGAACAGCGCCTCTGGTACCGGCGCAGCTTCTGCCTGCCGGAGGATTGGGCCGGCCAACGCGTCGTCCTGCACTTCGGCGCGGTCGACTGGGAGGCTACGGTCTACGTCAACGGCACCGAGATCGGCGCGCACCGCGGCGGCTACGATGCCTTCAGCTTCGACATCACCGACGCGCTGAAGCCCGATTGCGAACAGGAACTGGTCGTTGCGGTCTGGGACCCGACCGACGGCGGATACCAGCCTCGCGGCAAGCAGATCCGCAATCCCCACGGCATCTGGTACACACCGACCACCGGCATCTGGCAGACCGCATGGCTCGAGCCGGTCGCCGAGGGCTCCATCAAGACACTCAAGCTGACCCCCGATCTGGACGCATCGAAGCTGAATATCCAGGCGACCGCACGTAAGGCAACGGCCGGCGCGCGCCTCATCGCGAAGGCGTCCGTCCAGCTGAAGGACGGCAAAACCGTCGAAGCCAAGGCCGAGGCCGAGGCCGACGAGAATGGCGTCTTCAACCTGGCCATCACAGTGCCGGAGGATGGCGTCCTATGGACCCCCGAACACCCCGCCCTGCACGACCTGAACCTCACCGTTCAGGTGGAAGACCAGGTGATCGATCAGATCGCGTCCTACTTCGGCATGCGCAAGATCGCCCTGGGCAAGGACGAAGCCGGCATCCAGCGCCTCATGCTCAACAACAAACCGGTCTTCCAGTTCGGTCCGCTCGACCAGGGCTTCTGGCCCGACGGCCTCTACACCGCCCCGACCGACGAGGCGCTGCGCTACGACATCGAGATGACCAAGAAGCTCGGGTTCAACATGGCCAGGAAACATGTCAAGATCGAGCCCGCACGCTGGTACTACTGGTGCGACAAGCTCGGCCTGCTCGTCTGGCAGGACATGCCCAGCGGCGACCGCTACATCGGCAGCAGAGACCCCGATATCGAACGTACCCCGGAATCGGCACAGCAGTTCGAGGCCGAGCTCAAGTCGTTGATCGACGGACTCGGCAACCATCCCAGCATCGTCATGTGGGTCCCCTACAACGAGGGCTGGGGGCAGTGGGACACCGAACGTATCGCCAAGTGGACCAAGGAGTATGACCCCACCCGGCTGGTCAACAGCGCCAGCGGCTGGACCGATCGCGGCGTCGGCGACGTCCACGATATCCACAGCTATCCCGGACCGAGCGTCCCCGCCAAGGAAGAGAACCGCGCGGTCGTGCTCGGCGAGTACGGCGGGCTCGGCTTCCCCATCGCAGGCCATACCTGGCAGGACGAAAGCAATTGGGGCTATCGCAGCTACGAACACGAGGACGACCTGACCGAGGCGTACCTGCGCCTGACGCGTGAGCTGCGCAAGCTGACCGGTGAGCGCGGACTCGCAGCCGCTGTCTACACGCAGACCACCGATGTCGAGATCGAGGTCAACGGCTTGATGACCTACGACCGCGAGCTGGTGAAGATGGACCTGGAGACGATCGCCGCAGCCAACGCGACCGTTTACACCCCGCCCGCGCCGCGCAATACCGATCGCTTCATCCCGCCCGCAACGCCGCTCGTGGCGACCGACCCCTACTTCAGCATCTGGTCGTTCGCCGACAAGCTCACCGACGAGCCGACGCGGCACTGGACCGGGACCGAGCAGAACCTGACCGGCATGGTCAAGATCGACGGCCAGCCGTTCCGCATCATGGGTGCGGAACCGGGCCGAATCCCCGCCCTCTCACAGACCGGCCTGGTCGTTCACCCGACCAACACGATCTACACCTTCGAGGGCCAGGGCGTACGCGTGCGGTTGAGCTTCACCACCGCCATGCTCCCCGATGATCTCGAGCTGCTGTCACGCTCGCTTACCTACCTGACCTGGGACGTCAGCGCCATCGACGGCAACGAACACGAGGTCAGCCTCTACTTCGACAACACGGCCGAACTGGTTGTCAACGAGCCCTCGCAACAGGTCGTCTGGGACCGTGAAGAGGTCGACGGACTCAATGTCCTGAAGTTCGGATCGAAGGATCAACCGATCCTCGCGAAGAAGGGTGACAACCTCAGGATCGACTGGGGCTATCTCTACACGGCCGCCCCGAGCGAGTTCGCGCCGCAATCCGCCATCACCAGCTTGCGCGAAGCGCGCGCCGCATTCCTCGACGGCTCACCGCTCACCGGAGCGGACGAGGGCACCATGCCGCGCCCTGCGAACGCGCAGACACCCGTGGCCGCCTTCGCGTTCGATCTCGGCACGGTCGGCAAGACCACGGTCTCACGCTGGCTCATGCTCGCGTATGACGACCTCTACTCCATCCAGTACTTCCGGAAGAACCTCCGCCCATTCTGGGCCAGGAACGGCGCCACCGGCAAAGACCTGTTGGCCAGCGCCTTCGCCGAGTACGGAAACCTAATGGCGCGATGCCGCAAGTTCGATCGGGAACTGATGACGGACCTGAGCCTCACACGCGGCCAGGACTTCGCACGCGTCGCCGCACTCGCCTTCCGGCAGGCCTTCGCAGCCAATAAGTTCGTCGCGGACGCAAACGGCCAGCCGCTCTCGTTCTCGAAGGAGAACTTCAGCAACGGCTGCATCGGCACCTCGGACGTCTTCTATCCAATGGCCCCGCTCTTCATCTTCTTCGGGCCGTCGGCGACCAAGTCGATCCTCGTCCCGATGCTGGAATACGCCTCATCCGAGCGCTGGAAATTCCCCTTCGCCCCGCATGACATCGGGACCTATCCCAAGGCGAACGGCCAGGTTTACGGCGGTGGTGAGACGAGCGAAGAGAATCAGATGCCGGTGGAAGAGACCGGCAACATGCTGATCCTCATGGCGGTCGTGGCGGAGATGGACGGCAATGCGGACTTCGCAGCCGACTACTGGCCGCTCCTGCAGACTTGGGCCAACTACCTGGTCGAAAAGGGATTCGATCCCGAGAACCAGCTCTGCACCGACGACTTCGCCGGACACCTCGCCCACAACGTGAACCTCTCCGCCAAGGCGATCTGCGGGCTGGCATCCTACGCACGCCTCTGCGAGATGCGCGGCGAGAAGGAGGAGGCGCGCAAGTTCATGGACACAGCGCGCGAGTTCGCCCGGAAATGGATGGAGACAGCCGACAACGGCGATCATTACCGACTCGCCTTCGATCGGCCCGACACCTGGAGCCAGAAATACAACCTGGTCTGGGATAACATCCTCGGGTTCAACCTCTTCCCCGATTCGGTGAAGCGGAAGGAGATGGCCTACTATAAGACGGTTCAGAACAAGTACGGTCTGCCGCTGGATAACCGGCGCGATTACACCAAGCTGGACTGGATCATCTGGACCGCCACCCTGACCAATAACCACAACGATTTCAACGACCTGTTCCAACCGGTCGTGAAGTTCCTCATGGAGTCGCCCGACCGGGTCCCGATGTCCGACTGGTACGACACGAAGACCGGAAAAGTCGTCGGCTTCCGCGCCCGCCCAGTGGTCGGCGGGGTCTTCCTGCCGATGCTCTACGACCGGGTCGTGTGGAAGAAATGGGCAGATCGTGATCGGATCAAGGCCGATGACTGGGCCGGGTTCCCCAAACAGCCGACCATCGTCAACGTCGTGCCCTCCGCACAGAACGAGAAGGTGGCCTGGCGCTACACCACGGAGCGCCCGCGCGGCGAGTGGTTCAGTCCCGAGTTCGACGACTCCGAATGGAAGACCGGTGAGGCCGGCTTCGGCACTGCGAACACGCCTTCAGCCGTCGTCGGAACCGTCTGGGATTCCAACACCATCTGGCTGCGCCGGGAGTTTGAACTGGCCAACAAGCCGACCGGTCAGCTCCACCTCTGGATTCACCACGATGAAGACGCCGAGGTCTACATCAACGGTGTCCAAGCCGCATCGCTCGGCGGCTTTTCAACATCCTACGAGGAAATCCCCCTGCCCCCGGACGCCTTCGACGCGCTCCGGCAGGGGAAGAACACCCTCGCCATCCGCTGCCGTCAGACCAGTGGCGGACAGTACATCGACGCCGGACTGGTCCAGGTGATCCCGGCCGAAGATTGATCCAAAACCAGCAGGTAATCCGGTGCGTGCGCATACCCGCGCACGCACCGAGCTGGAGCCGGTCCGATAACCCATTGGGCCACAACGAAAGGCCTCCGGGTCCGGATGGGTAGGACTCCCGTCGAGAACGCAGAGGTGTAATGGGAAGGGGAAATGCAGCTGCCTCGGGACCGTCCGAAAAGGCGCGCTCCTTCAGGCAGGGGTTGCCGATCCGTCAGATCATTGTCTGAATCCGAATCGGGGTCGGAATCGGAATCGGAATCGGAATCGGGATCGGGATCGGGATCGAGTAAATCGAGTGAATCGAGTGAATCGAGTGAATCGAGTGAATCGATTCCTAGTCTGTATGGCGCCTTGCTCTCTGAGCACCGCTCAAACCCTGTTGCCGGGCGCAACGGTACCCGGTTTCTCATGCCCGAATACCATCACGAGTCCCTTCGATACCGAGACCGATAGCGACCCCGACCCCGATCTTGCTTCGCCATCGCCCCTTAGGAGGACTCGGAGTCACCCACCGAAAGAACAGGGATGCAGGCACACACCTCGAATCGGACCGAATAGGCCAAAAACAGGTTCGCCTCCCCTGAAAAAACCTTGATCATCTCTTCGCGAACGCTTATAGGCGGAGGATACCCGAAACAAATCAAATCTGGAGGCAGCGAGAATCTGTAGTACCAACCGTGCCCGGCCATTTCTCATCAGGAGGGACCGGACAGGCACGGGAGGGCGGATTTGCACTCCTCCAGGTGTAGGAGAACAAGGTAACCATGAGTTCAATATCGCGTCGTCAATTTCTCAAGAACGGCAGTCTCGCCACCACGGCGGCATTTGCCTTCCCGTTTGTCGGAAATGTCCTGGGTGCCAATGACCGCATCAACGTCGCCTGTATCGGCGTCGGCGGTAAGGGTGACAGTGACTCCAACGATGCCGCAGCCTGTGGCGGCACCATCGTCGCGCTCTGCGATGTCGATCAGAATACGCTCAATCGTAAGGCCGAGAAGTTCCCGGATGCCAAGAAATACAAGGACTTCCGGAAACTCTACGAAGAGATGGGCAGCGAGATCGACGCCGTCACCGTCTCCACCCCGGACCACGCTCACGGCGTCGCCGCCGTCCGTGCAATGGAGATGGGCAAGCATTGCTTCTGCCAGAAGCCGCTGACCCAGACCGTCCATGAGGCCCGCCTCATGCGCAAGCTGGCCAACGAGAAGGGGCTCGCCACGCAGATGGGCAATCAGGGCAGCGCCGAGAACGGCCTGCGCCGCGCCGTCGAAGTCATTCAGGCCGGTGTCATCGGCAATCCTCTCGAGCTGCATGTCTGGTCCAACCGCCCGGTATGGCCCCAGGCCCTCGAGCGCCCCGCCGGCGAAGATCCCGTTCCGCCGACCCTCGACTGGGATCTCTGGCTCGGCCCCGCAGCCACCCGCCCCTACAAGAATGGTGTCTACCACTCCTTCAACTGGCGCGGCTGGTACGATTTCGGAACCGGCGCCCTCGGCGATATGGCCTGCCATACGGTCAACATGCCGTTCCGCGCGCTGAAGCTTGGGTACCCGGATGTCGTGGAATGTGAAGTCGCTTCCCGCATCTATCCCGAGACCTTCCCGAAGACCTCCCGCATCCGCTTCGAATTCCCCGAGCGCGATGGTTTGCCGCCCCTGAAGTTCTGGTGGTATGACGGCAATCCCGGCGACTCGATCGACCCGCTGCGGCCCAACGCCAACAAGACCAAGGGCATCGTGTGGTTGCTGGACAACCTGCCCGGCAGCGGCGCCCTCATCATCGGCGAAAAGGGCCAGGTCTTCTCGCCGGATGACTACGGTTCACAGTTCTTCGTCGCCATGAACGAAGACAACGACTTCATCCCCGGCAACGAGCATCCCGCCTGCCAGGCAGTGCCGCAGTCCATTCCGCGGTCGCCAGGACACATGCAGGAGTGGTTCGCGATGATGAAGGAAGGCGTCCCCGCATACTCGAACTTCGATATCGCGGCGTACCTGACCGAAATCATCCTGCTCGGCTGCATCGCCCTGCGCGTCGGCGAAGGCTACCGCATGGAGTGGGACGGCCCCGCCATGAAGTCCAAGAACCTGCCTCAGGCCGCTCAGTACGTGAAGCGGAACAATCGTCCGGGTTGGGGATACTAATTCTCAACTGACTGAACGTTCAAAAGGCGCCCCGACCGGGGCGCCTTTTTTGTCTCCTGCAATTGCGTGCTGGCCCGTCCAAATAGGTAGCCGCTTTCCCAACCCGGATCCGGAGAGCCTCCCGCAGAGGTCGCGGTGGTGTTTTCGACCTGGTTATGGGGCTGGGTAGTGTCCATGCCCTGATCCCTCCCTACCCGGTTGGCCCTCATCTTCCCCGTACACGTACTCGTACTCCTACTCGTACTCGCCCCCCCGAACCTGGTTCCTTCCCGTGATCCAGTTCCATTCGTATCCTTGTGTACGGGA
>CALLYA010000002.1 GCA_937875495.1 uncultured Verrucomicrobiota bacterium | reverse complement strand
CGTTTTCGACCAACCTATCGGGTGGGTAGGTTCCATGCTCTGCAGCCTACTTTTTTTGGGGGGATATTTTCGGTTATACCGATTCAGTAGACCAAGGCAGTTGTTGAAAACGGCTCCGATGTGAGTCCCTTTTCCCCCCTCCCAATACACCTCTGCGATCTCTGCGATCTCTGCGGGATACCTCCCCATCCGGATCCGGGTGGGAAGGTCAGTTCGGGAAAGCGGCCAATTTTTCGCACGATCGCTACCGACTGCCCACGGGGCCGAAGGCACTGCAGCTTTAGATCTCCTCCCTTTGCAGAATAGCTGCACCTATGTGAAATGTTCCGAGGGTGATGGGCCACAGCTCAGAGGTTTCAGGTCATGCCTTACCGATACTGCTTCATGAATCTGTCGTTTCACCGGCGCTTGTTTCGCGTGGTTTTCTTGAGTGCCTTTTGTTGGTCGATCCCATTGCATTCGTTTGGGGAGTGGGAGTCGGTCGGCTCCTTTTCCTGGATCTCCTATTCGATCACCGGCGAGAGCGGTCCTTCGGTGGCTTGGTTGCCGGAGGGCCCCGCCGTCGCATGGGCTGCACTGCCGTACGGGTTGGGACCGGCCACGAGCATTGAGCTGGGCTGGTTCGACGACATGGGCCAGGGGCAGGAGGTCCGGGTCACGGACATCCCCCCGACCAGTCCGGCCTTCGTCGAGCTGTTCTCTGCAGGGGATGGCTTGGTGATTCTGTTCGTTCGTGCTGGGAAACAGGAGACGGATTTGGTCATGGCTTCCGCGGACACCCCCCAAGGGCCATGGGCCTTCGCCGAGATCGCGAGCGGGGTCCGCCTGGATGGGCTCTCCGGTTCCGTGGACGATCAGGGCCGGGTGCATGCCTGTTGGTTTGATGAGCCCACACGCACCCTGAGCTACCGGCTGACGGACCGGGATGGGCAGGGGACGACGGTGGTCGTGGCTGAGGAGATGGGGCGCAATCCGAGCCTGATCCTAACTGAGGGGGCATCCCCGTGGATTGCCTTTTCCGGTGCGGACGGCACTACGCTTTGGTGCGCGCGCGCTCCATCGGTGGAGGGCGCTTGGGACGTGCAGCAGGTCGGCCCTGGTGGGCAGTTTCCTGCCGCCGCGCGGGGAGCTGGCGGTTTCCCGGTGGTTGCCCACTATGATCCGCTTACGGAGCAGGTGCTGCTTCAGTCGTTCGAGTTGGGGCTTCCGGGGGTTGCGGAACTGGTCTGGGCCGGGCCCGTGATCGATCTAGCCTTGGCATTCGATCCGCTTGGGCGGCCGCGGGTGGTGATGAGCCGCACGGAGTTGATCTATGACGACCCTTACTGCTCGTTGGTTGTGCACTACACGCTCGATATCGCCTATCGCACCGAAGAGACGGGTTGGGGACTTGTTACGGTTCACAGCAACATGGCCGGATGCATTGCTGCGGGTTGCACGCCCTCGGATCTGACCCGGCCGGTCTTGGTCTTCTCACCCGAGGGTGTCCCGGTGGTCGGATACAAGCAGAACTGTACGAGTCATCCGATGGCCTCGCATTCGGTCCAGCTGCGGGCGCCGGTCATGCCTTGGTCGAAGGATGCGCAACCGCCGCGCATTTTGACGTTTGCCCCGGACCTCGAGTTCGGTGGTGGACGGATTGCGTGGGAGAGCGTACCCGGCGCGTGCTACCGGGTGTGGGGTCAGCTTCCGGGTGCCGACGGATGGGAACGAGTGGGGGATGAGATCTGTGCTGCTGAAGACCAGCGGGAGCTGAGCCTGGATCTCCCCCTGGGTGCCGACGCTGGGCGGTACCGAGTGACCCGGGTATTGCCGGTGGAGGTCGCATCGGACCAGGAATGAGAATGGGGAAAGGACCCTCGCAGAGGCGCAGAGGCGAGATTGCAGGCGTGGTGAGGACTTCTCCCCCCCAACCGCCATGGTCAGCTGGAAACGGATACCCAAAAAAATCCCCAGAAAGGCTCTGGATCAGAACATTGACCCAACCCACCCCCGTGGCCGGCTCGAAAACGCCACCGCGCCTCTGCGCCTCTGCGCGAGATCCTCCGGGTCCGGATGGGGAGATGCGCTTGCGGTTCCCGGTTTGGCCAATGCCCCGAATTCACCTATGCTTTGGGCCTAACAGAATCCTTCCGGAGCCCGGGGAAACCATGACCATGGACGACCAGAAAAAGCTGACCTCTTACACCTGCACGGTCAATCCGATGCAAGTTGCCCAGATCCACCGCGACTTAGAGGCGCGGGGGTTTTCGATCGACACCGTACCGTACGCGCATTTCCGCGCACGGCGCGACAAGTTGAACCTGGTCGCCTATGAGAGTGGAAAGCTGGTGGTCCAGGGGAAGGGCACGGAGGACCTGGTCCAGTTCTACCTCGAGCCGGAGGTATTGGGACAGGCGGCCCTGGGGTATGAGCATGTCCTGGACCCTGAATTCTATGAGACGCGGATCGGCGTGGACGAAAGCGGCAAGGGCGATTACTTCGGACCCTTGGTCACGGCGGGGGTACGTGTGGACGCGACGGTGGTCGAGCTCTGGCGCAATGGTGGGATTCAGGACAGCAAGCGGATCAAGAGCGCAAAGCGGATCGATCAACTGGTTCGACTGATCGATACGACCCCGGGGGCTGTAGCCAAGCGTGTGGTGGTGGGAAACCGTGCCTACAACCGGCTCCACAAGAAGATGCGCAACGTCAACAATCTCCTGGGCTGGGCGCATGCCCGTGCGATTGAGGATGTGCTCGGGGTGGCGGAAGCGCCCAAGGCGATCAGTGACCAGTTCGGCGATCCCGCGATCATCAAACGCTCGCTCATGCAGCGTGGGGGTACGATCGAGTTGATCCAGCGCACGAAGGCGGAGTCCGACTTGGCGGTGGCGGCAGCCTCGATCGTGGCACGTGGTGAGTTCGTCCGCAGGCTCGGCATGATGGAGGCCAAGTGGGGCGTGAAATTCCCTCCCGGCGCGTCGCTTCAGGTGCGGGTGGCGGCGGTCGAGTTCGTGAAGCGTCACGGTGCGGAGGATCTGGTCGAGGTCGCCAAGGTTCATTTCCGAACGACCGACCAGGTTCTTGCGGAGGCCGGGATCGAGGAGTGGAAGTGGGAGGCGATCCGGAAGGAGTGGAATCGACGATTGGAGGGGAACACGTGATACCGCTCTACCGATTACGGGACGGGAAAGCGAACCTGGTCTTGTTCGGGTTTATGGGCTCCGGCAAGACGACGGTGGGACGAATGTTGGCCCGGAGGCTCGGGTTCGAGTTTATCGATTTGGATGACGAGATCGAGAACGAGACCGGCTGTGCGATCTCCGAGATTTTTGGGTATGAGGGGGAATCCGGATTTCGGAAACGCGAGTTGGCGGCGGCTCGGAGGTTGGCGGACCGGACCGGACTGGTGATTGCCACCGGCGGCGGGGTGGTGAAGCAGCCGGAGGCGATTGAGGCATTCTCTCAAACGGGATTATTGGTGTGCCTGCAGGTCGACGCTGACGAGTGTGCGCGCAGGGTTTTGGCGGCGCGCCATCGCCCATTGATCGAGGGCGAGACGCCGGAGGCGCGGCGGGAGCGGATTGCCTCCCTGCTGGCCGAGCGTGCGCCGCTCTATGCGGCGATTCCGATTCAGATTCCCACAACGGATGCGCCGGCGCGCACAGTGGTTCGGAGAGTCCTGAAGGCTGCAACGCTCCCGGTCTCTTCGAGTGCCGACGGATGAGTGAATTTCGGGAGCCGAACGCGATGACGGATGGGTACGCACAGGTCGAAGGCACCCGATGGCGCGACTGGCTCAAGGCCGAGGCGGCACGTTTGGGTTTTGATCGCTGCGGTGTGGCCGCGGTCCAACGGCCTGTTCCGACCGCGAACCGGTTTCTTGCCTGGGCGGCGGACGGGCGTGCAGGGGAGATGGAGTACCTGGTCCGCAACGCGGATCGCCGTTGCGATCCCGGGTTGGTCGTCGAGGGGGCTGCTTCGTGGATTGTGGTGGCGCGGAATATCTATTTGGGTGATCCGGCCCCGGACGCTGCGGCTGTGGTGGCGCGGTATGCGTGGGTGCGTGACTATCACCGCTGGATGGAGAAGGCGCTGAAGTCGCTGGCGACGGGGCTGCGAGCGGAGGTCGGCGGGGAGGCGAAGCTCCGGTATTACGTGGACACCGGACCGGTCCTGGAGCGTGACGCGGCGGCGCGTGCCGGCCTGGGTTGGATCGGCAAGCACACGAATCTCATCGCGCCTGATCTCGGCAATTGGCTGATGTTGGGGGTGATCCTGACGGATCTGGAACTGCCTGCCGATCCGCCGATGCGAGACCATTGCGGGCGTTGTCGGCGCTGTATCGATGCGTGTCCGACCGGTGCGATCACGGCGCCCTACCGGGTGGACGCGCGCCGATGCATCTCCTATCTGACGATCGAGCTCCGGGGCTGGATTCCGACGGAGTTTCGGGTCGCGATCGGCAACCGGCTGTTCGGATGCGACATCTGCCTTGAGGTATGCCCCTGGAACCGCTTCGCCAAGGTCGCGGCGTTGGAGGGGATCGAACGGCGCGAGGCGTGGCGCAGGCCGAAACCATTGGAGTGGTTGGAGCTCGGGGAGGCGGAGTTTCGGTCGCTCTTCCAGGGGCACCCGATTTTGCGGGTGAAGCGGGAGGGGTTGCTGCGCAACTGTTGTGTGGTTTTGGGGAACTCGGGCGATCCCGCCGCGGTTTCCGGGCTCGCACGTCGGCTGCTGGACGAGCACGAGTCGCCGGTGGTGCGTGGTCATGCCGCTTGGGCACTCGGCCGAATTGGTGGTGCGGCTGCCCGAGCGGTGCTAGCCGACGCACACAGCCGTCTGTCGGCCGGGTTTCAGGACGATCCCGATCCTGATCGTGCACGTCTCAAAGCGGAAGTTTGCGCCGCTGCCTCAGGTTCAGTGTGAACCCCATGGGTGTCTGGATCCGCAGATAAAGAAAATCGAAATCGAAATCGAAATCGAAATCGAAATCGAAATCGAAATCGAAA
>CALLYA010000001.1 GCA_937875495.1 uncultured Verrucomicrobiota bacterium | reverse complement strand
CACCCCGATAGGGTGGTCGAAAACGTCACCGCGCCCTCTGCGGGAGGCTTTCCGGATCCGGATGGGGAGGTCAGATTGGGAAATCGGCTACCTTTTCGGACGGGCTTTAGCAGACCCGCAGCCGCCTCGGGTTCGCATTCCGATAAGCCGATCAATCGGACCCGTCCCAACGCGCCGCCAAGAGGAATTCCCGGTTTCCCGCAGGCCCCAGCAAAGGCGAGGGGATCACATCGGACCAAGCCGCGCCGAGCACCCCCAGGACAAAGCCGTTCACGCGATCCACAACCTCCTGGTGAACAAGCGGATCTCGAACCACCCCACCCTTCCCGACCTTCTCGCGGCCCGCCTCGAATTGCGGTTTGATCAGGACTACCATCCAACACGGCCTTTGCAGCAGCCGCAGGCCGGCGACCAGGACATATTCCAGCGATATAAACGAGAGATCCGCGGTCATCAGTCCGGCCGGTTCAGGCAGGTCGCTCGGCTCCAAGTGCCGCGCATTCACCCGCTCCATCACGACCACCCGCGGATCCTGTCGCAGTTTCCAGTCCAGCTGACCATAGCCGACGTCAATCGCGTACACCCGCGTCGCGCCACGCTGCAACAGACAGTCGGTGAACCCACCGGTGCTTGCCCCGAGATCGATGCAGACCGTCCCCTCCACCGGTACAGGCCAATGCGCCAAGGCGGCATCCAACTTCTCCCCACCCCGACTCACAAACCGCGGTCCGTAAATCACCTCCAAAGGCACATCCACCGGTACAACCCGCCCTGGCTTGTCCGCCCGATGGTCGTTGATGCGCACTGCCCCCGCCAACACCAACCGCTGCGCTTGCTCGCGGCTGTCGGCCAACCCGCGAGCGACCAATACTCGATCGAGTCGATCCTTCTGCAGTGCCATGCGATTCCAACCATCCCTTCTCAAGCCAAAGCTTTCCACCCTACATCAACCCCGGCCGCACGGTTTTCGTCGCCACCCTCGCGCCCGCGCTCCAACGCACCGAGGATCTTTGTCAGCACCCCCCCCGCGTCCAGTCCATGCCGGCGCATCAATTCCGCCACCGTCCCATGCTCAATAAATTGGTCCGGCCAACCGAACCGCATGACCGGTGTCGCGATCTCCTCCGCCTCCAACAACTCGAGGACGCCGGAACCAAAACCGCCCGTGATCACGTTGTCTTCCAAGGTCACCACCATACACCCTCGCTGGGCGGAAGCGACCAGGCGATCCCGGTCCAACGGCTTCACAAATCGTGCGTTCACCACCTCCGCGGACCACCCATGCTCCTCCAGGGCATCGGCGACCTTGAGCGCCACAGGCACCATGTTGCCCAGCGCCCAAATCGAGAGGTCTTTTCCCTGGCGCAGTGGCTCGGCCTTCCCGATCGGCAGCAGCTCAGCCTCGTCCTTGATCGGCACCCCCGCACCACCACCGCGCGGGTAGCGGACCGCGATCGGTCCCTCCTGATACGACAGGCCGGTGTAGAGCATGTCCACAAACTCGTCTTCATCCTTCGGCTGCATCAAGACCAGGTCCGGGACCATCCGCAGGTAACTCACATCGAAGACGCCATGGTGCGTCGGCCCGTCACTGCCCACACAGCCCGCTCGATCCAAGGCAAACAGTACCGGCAACTTCTGCAGCGCAATGTCGTGGATCACACCGTCGATCGCCCGCTGCATAAAGGTGGAGTAGATCGCCACACACGGCTTCAGCCCGCGCGTCGCCAGCCCACCGGCAAACGTCACCGCATGCTCCTCCGCGATCCCGACATCAAAAAAACGGTCGGGGAAACGCGCCGCAAACTCGGTCAATCCCGTCCCCGACGGCATCGCCGCCGTGATCGCCACCACGCCGGGGTCGCTTTCCGCAAACCGGATCAGACTCTCACCGAAGACCGAGGAATAGGTCCGCGGTCCGTCCTTCTTGAGCAGTTGCCCCGTCTTCGGATTGAACTGGCCCGGCCCGTGCCATTTCGTCGCGTCCTCTTCCGCCAGCGGGAAGCCCTTGCCCTTGGTCGTGATCACATGCAGCAATACCGGTCCCCGCTGCGATTTGGCAAACTCCAGGTTGCTGGTCAATAGCTCGATGTCATGCCCGTCAATCGGTCCCAAATAACGCAGGCCGAACTCCTGGAACAGGATTCCGGGGAGCAGCATGCCCTTGAGCGCCTCCTCCACCCGCACCGCACCCTCACAGAGGCGGGTCCCGACCTTGGGCACCTTACGCAGCCCGCAGAGAAAACTCGCCTTGGCACGATTGTACAGCGGCTGGCGTATTAACTTGTTCAAATACCGGGACATTGACCCGACATTGCGATCGATCGACATCTTGTTGTCGTTCAGGACCACAATGAAATCGTCAGTCGCTTCGGCAATGTTGTTGAGCGCCTCCAGCGAAATCCCGCAGGTCAGGCTCGCATCGCCGATCACAGCGATGACCTTCTCATGCCCGTGCGCCAGGTCGCGTGCCGCCGCCATTCCCAAGGCCGAGGAGAGCGCGGTCCCGGCATGCCCCGCACCGAACGCGTCACAGTCACTCTCCGAACGCTTCAGGAACCCAGAAAGCCCGTTCAGCTGCCGGATGGTCGAAAACCGGTCCCGCCGACCGGTCAAAAGCTTGAAGTTGTAGGCTTGGTGGCCCACGTCCCAGACAATTCGGTCGACCGTAGGATCAAACACCCGCAACAAACCCAACGTCAATTCCACCGTCCCGAGGTTCGGCGCCAAATGCCCACCCGTCTGGGAAACCACACGAATCAATTCTTCGCGAAGCTCCCCCGCCAGCCGGAATAGTTCTGACGAATCCAGACGTTTGACGTCCTCCGGCCCATCGATGCTTTCCAAGATACGTGCCATAACAAATAAAGAGTGAGCGGATCCAACAGCATGATTACGCCGTTCATGGGTACCCGCCAAGGCTCTCCCATCTCACATCAATTGGGAATTAAAAGGGCAACTCGCCTTCCACGGCATCCGGATTCGTGTCTGAATCCGGCTCGGAGCGCCCCACCTTTGCCTCGTTTGAGGAGGTCTCCTCAATGGGCGCGGGCGCGGTTGGACGCGTGGCGCCTGTAGGAATCGGTGTTCCAGGTTCCCACGCCTCGGTCGCTATCGAACCGTCGGCTTGGCGCGAAATCAGTTCGATCCTCTGCTCGGTGGTGGCCAGCCAATGATGACAATGCTTCAATAAAACCGTCCCTCGCTCATAGAGACCGAGGGTCTGTTGCAAGGTCAGATCACCGCTTTCCAAAGTGCCGACGGTCGCCTCCAACTCGCGTAGGGCGTCCTCAAACGTCGTCGGCAACTTGGCATCCTCCGGGACGGATGCCCCGGTCTCTTTCCCTTGGCTATTGGTACTCACAATCCGATCTCCTCTTCGTCTATGGATTCGACCATAGCCTTAAACCCACCCTTTGCAAGACGGGTGTGGAGCATGTCGCCCCGGCTCAGCTGCCGGACGTCGGTCACGACCTCGCCGGTCGCCCCCAGGCTCGTCAGGCTGTACCCTCGATCCAATACCGACAACGGATTCAATGCGTGCAAGCGGCCCGAAACCATCTCCACGCGTTGCCGTGCTCGTTCCATCCGTCCACGCTGCGCCGCTTGCAGCCGAAAGTCCAATTGATCCACATGCTGCTGAAATCGCTGCAGCCGAGCGATCGGTGATTGCCGCTGGAGCCGTCCGTCCAGAATCGCCAGCCGGTTCTGTGCATCCGCCAACCGCCGCTCCCAGAGGTGGTCCAGTCTTCGCGCCCAGGCCTCCAAGCCCCGTTCCAGATCCGCTAGGTCGGGTACCGCCAACTCACCCGCATGCGAAGGGGTCGCCGCCCTGCGGTCCGCCACGAAATCCGCGATGGTGACGTCCGTCTCGTGGCCCACCGCGCTGACCACGGGCACGCTGCAGCGAAAAATGGCCTCCGCCACGCCTTCGTCATTGAAGGCGGCCAGATCCTCCCCGGACCCCCCGCCCCGGCCCACGATGATGACATCACAGGCGTTGCTTTGGTCCAGTTCGCGCAGGGCAGCGGC